>CAIKZE010000423.1 GCA_903831825.1 uncultured Lentisphaeria bacterium
AATTTTAACATGGATACCGTCCTTTCGGGCTGCTTGCCCGGGTTTGTGTTTAAAGAACGGTATCTTTTTTATTGTCAAAACGCCAGCAAAATTACTGTTTTTTCCGTATTTCTCGCCGCAAATGCGGCTCAGTTCAAGGTTATTGCTGTCAATATAGCGCCAGCCAGTAAGATCAATTTGTAAACTGTTCTTTGCATCTTATTTCTTTTTAGTTTGTTATTTCATAAATTTGAGCATCGATAACTCCTGAATCCGTGATTCCTTTTCTTGCTACTGCTCTGGCGGAACCATCAGCAAACCACATATTTGCGTTTTTTGCATGCCTGGCATGAATTTTATTAATATGTGTTGTGGTTGTAAAAAAACATTGCATTGAGTAAAATTAGATGTAACATCTACTTTAATAGAGTCAGAGTACAGAAAAAATTGACTTGGAGAATAACGAATCCCGGTACGATTTACCAATATTTGTGGATCAGCGATACGATAAGCATTGCCTGTATAATCAAGATCTGTTGCAATTGTTAGCGGGCGCATGCCGTAAACATAGTATATCGAATTCCCATCAGACGGTTTGTAAGTGGATGGATACCATGATGGACAAAGTACTAAATTGGACGCAGGAATATATTTACCGAATGTCAGTGTCTGTATCAGAACTTTATTAGTTCCGTAAGTATTGCCATATGAAGGCGGGGCAAAACCATTATTGTCATTAGCATAAGCCATGGTGCCAAGGCCCATTTGTTTTAAATTGTTGACGCAAGTAATCGAACGTGCCTTTTCGCGAGCTTTGTTCAGCGCAGGGAGCAGCATTGCGGCGAGAATTGCAATGATGGCGATCACGATCAGGAGTTCAATGAGTGTAAAATTTTTGTAATTTCTCAGTTTTTTGCTTGACGGTTCAACGGCTTTTGTTTTCATTTTGTCTTCTCCTAAATGTTATGGTTTAACTACAAACTTCTTCCAATTTTCTTTCTTTTGCCCAACTTGACACAATTTTACTTTTCTGGCGGAATTGCAAAACATAGTCCAATGCTTCCCGGAGACTCAGTATTACAAGTCCGCAATAAAGATCAACCATTCCGTAATACATAAATATTTCATCATCAACCACTACATTGGCGCATGGGAAAATGCATTTTGGATACAGGCCGTTCAACTCATATGACTCTTGCGGCTCCATGATCGGTTGAGGGGATCGGGCAATAACTCTTCTCGGATCATCACGGTCCAGCAACATCAGACCGACGCGATAAACGCCGTCCCTATCCACCGCATGATAAAAAGTAAGCCAGCCGTCATCGGTTGGAATCGGCACTCCCGAGCCGCCGACTTTCAATTTCTCCCATTCATACTCAGGTTTAATCAGCAGATGATCGTCCGGAATGTCTCTGCCGTCTTTCATGTCCCAAGGCATTTCTTTCGCGTCTGATGCACAACAAGTCATGTTATCGGCAAATGATATCCATATGCAGCCGGGGTTATAGATTAATGGCAACGTCCATGCGATAAACGGGGTCGGGCGGTGTAGCATGACATATTTCCCGTTAATTTTTTCCGGGAATAACATCACATTCGCATCGCTCATGTGTTCGCTAGTAACCGGTCCGAGCCGGTTGACCTGTTTCCAATCCCGGGTTACGACCAGTCCAACCCTCCGGAAGTTATCTGTCCAAGTCGGATTGCGGTTTTTGTCCGGCCCGAGTCTGCGAACTCCATCCGCAAAATCTTTAAGGTTAAGCGAACGGCCCGCATATGCTATATAATATTGACCTTCGAATTTTGTAATGCGGCAGTCTTCTACAGTACCATGGTCAAAATCGTTCGGATTGGGCGATGGACACAAAAACGGTTCCGGTGCGCATTCGAAGTGTACTCCATCGGAACTCTGAGCATAACCTAATACCATGTCTCCGCCTCCCAAAATATTGGTCGAGGCAGTGAATACCATATGGAATTTAGCGCCGTCAAATACCGCGCCGGGGTTGCGCGCTTCATCGCGCCCCCAGGACAAATTTGGGTTTGGCCCGAGAATGGGATTATTTTTATATCGTCTGATTTTTAACATATGATTCTTCCTGTTTTATTCTTTCACTATTTTATCCTGCAAGATTATCCTGCCGGGATAATTAAATTCATCTTGGTATAAGCCGTGGCAATATTCTAATAATTTTCTGAGCCGGCGTTGCCTGCCCGGAAAGCACTTCTATCGCTTTGCGTCCCATGCTGCTAAAGTCAATTGATACTGTTGGGAAAAGCAGGCGTTGTGATAATTGAGGGTTCAAATTATCATAACCCATCACTGCGACGTCATTGCCTGCGGCCTGGCAATATTCTTTAGCACCGAAAGCCAAATAGTCATTAACGCACAATACTGCATTAAATTTTCGTCCGGAATTTAAAGCCTGTCTCATAAGCCCAGTTCCTATTTCAATTAAACCTTTGTCTGTGTCAACCGGGCTGCCGCCATTAAGTATCAGTTCAGGAGCAACTCTGATTTCGTGATCGTTTAGCGCTTGCAAGAACCCGTCAATACGGTGATGGTAGTTTTCGTCGTCAACGTCATAGCTGAACACCGCGAACTCGCGATAACCTTTATTGATCATATATTCAGCCGCCTGATACCCGCCGGCAAAATCGTCGTTAAAAATTCCAACAATGTTGTCCGGAGCATCGGAAAAATTGGCAATATCATAATTGATAAGCACAAAACGAACATCTGGAAATGCTCTTAAACTGTCGAGATTTTTATCGCGGGACACATCTGACAGGAGAACAATTCCGGTCAACGCCATTTCCCGGCTGCTGCGATAAAAATCAATATTTTCATCCAGCCCCCCGGTAATGAAAAAAGGCATTATCTTCAAGTCCTGTCCTTTCTCCGCAATTCCACGGTAGACTGCCATTTCCAGCAGGCTGTTTTCCATCTCCTGGAGCGAGTGATGGCAATTAATGCCAACCACCCGTCGCTGTCCCATATTGGCAAATACATTATGGGCGACAAAAGTGCCTTTTTTCGGGCGGCGATAGCAAACACCATCTTCAATCAAGGATATCATCGCCATATCTGCCGTGCGTACGCTCACTCCTGTCATTGCAGCGATCTGCTTCACGTTTGGAATCGGCGCATCCGGCTCAAGCTTATTACTGGCTATATAATCCCGCAACTGCTTCTTTATTTGCAGATACACTGGCGTTCCATTTAATTTTCGTTCTTGAATTAACATCGTCCACTCTTTAATTATACTTGATTATACCATGATTATATTCAGATTATACTTGGCTGTCAATACCCGTTTTAGAAAAAAGTAAAAAAAGAATGAAAATAATTTTTTAAAGGTCACGAAGCCGACAGCCATCGCGTCGCCAATGGCTCAATGAACCATCATCGACGCGATGCGCTTTTCTTTTTTCGCGGGTGAATGGCGTACCGTACAAATGATTCCATTTAAAAAGGACACTTATACCGAATCGCAATCTTAATGATGACCGCTGGCAAACTAAATAACCTTTACGATTTTTATTGTTTGCTGACCGCCTGATTGTGCTGATCGTTCATGTTATTGACCCGCTGCATGAGCTTGGTTTTGTTGATCGGGCTGGAATTCTGATTGATTGAGTTGCCGATTTCCGCTGCCCCAGTTATCCCGGTGACATCGCCCGGCATTCCGACCGCCGGCGAGGATGAAGTTCCGGTTGCCGAGGAAGTTCCGGCTGTCGCCGCCTGTCTCTGAGTTTGCGCAGGGGCCGCCGCCGCGGTCTGTTCCGTTTCGGGATTGCCGAAAACAGTTTTGATAAACCAGTAAATTCCGACGGTAAGCGCCGCTATCATTATCAGATAAAATAAAAATTTCATGCCAAACCTCCATTGTTAAAAAAACATCATTGCATAGATTATAACCCCTGAATACCATAAAAACAAAAAGGCTCTGGGGTCTTCACTAGAATTTATGGGTAAAAAATGAATATCCAATATCCCGTCCCGCAAGGCGGGATCCCGCGAAGCGGGAAATATCCAACTGATGAAGGAAAGTCAGAATACAGAAGACAATAATATTTTCAAGAGCATAGATACTGCCAGAAAGAGGAATGAATATCCAATATCCAACAAGGAATATCCAACTGATGAAATAAAGGCAAAAGGCAAAATAATTCGTTCAAGAGCATAGATATTGGCGGGAAAAAGCAGGCGCGAGAACGATATTTTTTACCTTGGATATTGGATATTCCGTGTTGGATATTGGATATTCAAATTATTTGACCGCTAAAAACGGATACGGTTATTTATACAGAAACGACCCGCGAATTCAGGAGAAGAGGCAGAATCTGAAAATTCAAATCGTTACGTTATCGGCAATAAGCGCCGGCTTTGGTCAGTTGCGCGCCTTTCAGTCCGATGTCTCCCAAGCCTTTCAACTGGTGGATTTTGCGATACTCAATAATTTTTTTGGCCGTCTCCGGGCCGATGCCGGGAATCCGCAGCAGATCATTTTTTGTCGCGCTGTTGAGCTTGACCGGAAAGTATTCCGGATGGTTGTCCGCCCAGACCTGTTTGGGGTCACGGTCCAGATTGAGATTGCCGTCCGCGCCGAAAATCAGGTCGTTTTTTTCAAAACCGTATCGCCGGAGCAGAAAATCGCACTGGTAAAGACGGTGTTCGCGGGTCAGATGATCTTCCGGCTTCAGCGAGAAATTGCGTTCGCCGGGAATATCCGGCGCACCCAGTCCCGGCTGATAGGCGGAAAAATAAATCCGCTCGAACTTGAGCCGGTTATACACCGCGTCCATGTAGTCTATGATTTCCATATCCTTTTCGTCGGCGGCGCCGACGATGAACTGGGTTGTGCATTTAACTTTGGCGTATTTTTCGCCTTTGGCGGTCAGCCGGCTCATCAATTTCACCGGGCGCACAATGTCCGCGTTGAAATCCTTCGACGCCGACAGTTTCCGGAAATATTTTTCGCCGGGCGTTTCGATGTTCAGCGAAACCGCGGTGGCCAGACTGATGGCTTCCTCGACCGCGGCATCCGAGGCGCCGGGAATGATTTTCAGGTGGACATAGCCTCTGAATCCGTACTTCCGGCGCAGAATCGCGATCGTGGTATTAAGCTGCTGCATGGTGTAATCCGGAGTGCCGATTACACCGGAACTGAGGAACAGTCCGAATACTTTCCGGCTGCGGTAATATTCCATGAACAGCCGGGCGGTCTCCTCCGGAGTCAGCGAACAGCGCCGGGCGTTGGCGTCGGTGCGGAGCGGACAATATTTACAGTCATTGGCGCAACAGTTCGACAGCAGAGTTTTCAGCAGAATGCTGCTGCCGCCGCCGGGCAGGGTAACCGGGTACAGCCATTTGCCGCCGTCCTGGCTGCGGCGGCGATGCTCGCCTTTGCTGGTGCCGCAGGCGCAGGCCAGGTCATATTGCGATGCCTCGGAGAGAATATCCAGTTTTTTAAGCGTGCCGTCCATAACGTTTTTCACCAATATCTTAAGTAGCCAAAGACCTGTTACCTATAATATAACCATGAAATGAATATTTGCTGGTTTTTTAGAAAAATCTGCCGTCTTTTTTTGAATTGCAATCAATTTATTCCGGACTATATTTATTTTAAACAGGAGAAAAAATTATGACTAAATTACTTTTATCGCTGGCGGCGGCGGGACTTGTGTCATGTCTGAGTTGCGGCTGTAAATCCGCGGATGCCGAAAACGAACGCCAGACTTTACAGATGTTGAAAGAGATTAACCAGAAACTAGACGCGATTGATGCCAGGCTTAAAAAAAATGAAGAGAGAAAACCGGTTAATATCATTTCTAGAATGAACAATAACACTAACCTTGTGGCGTTGGAAAAAATTACCCTGCCGGAGAACCCGACGCGCGAACAGGTATCAGAATATATTCAAAAAATCGTCAATGCCTCGCGCGAACAGCGCTCTTTCAGTTCCAATGATCTTCAAGTGGCAATGCTGTCGCTGATCGGTCATAAAAATCTTGATTTGCTGCTTAAATACTACAGCTCGACCTTTTATATTCAATATGCGGTTCAGAATATGGCGACTAAAGATGATAAGGAAATCATACTCAAGGCATTGAAAGAAAATCGCGACCTGATTAGAGTGGTTTTGCGCATGGGATGGGAAAAAGATGTGAAAGATCTGATCATACAGGAACTTAAAAACAATCGCAATGTTTTGCCGCCCGAATGGATCGATGCGGCAGTAATGTTCAAAGACCCAAAGATTTATCCGGATTTGATCGAATATTTGATCAACGGCGGTAATTGCAGTATTACCTATAAAGCTATCAAAAAACTGCCCGGCATTGAACTGGAAGACGCGGTCGCTAAAATGTGGGATAAAAAACGGCTCTTAGATTCTTACTGGGAAAGAGACAATGCCGCCATGATTGCGGCCGAATGGGGACATCTTGATGCTTTAGGATATTTGATAAATTGGCTAAAACAGCCGCAACCAGATCAACACATGTGCGGAGAAATAAGAAATACCATCTGGCAGGTGACGGAGCAGTCCGGCTCTCCGGAAGAACTGGACAAATGGTTTAAAGAAAACGGCGACAAACTGACCTTTGACAAAAAAACTGGGAAATATGCCGTGAAAAAAACGGAAAATGCCCAATAATTTATTCCGGACTATATTTATTTTAAACAGGAGAAAAAATTATGACTAAATTACTTTTATCGCTGGCGGCGGCGGGACTTGTGTCATGTCTGTGTTATAACTGTAAAGCGGCGGATTCCGAGACCGAACGCCAGACGCTGCAGATGTTGAAAGATATCAACCGGAAGCTTGATGCTATTGACGCCCGGCTGAAAAAGCTTGAAGAGCGAAAATCGGTTAATACCGCTCCCGGAGTGAATAACAATACTGACAATGCGGCGCTGGAAAAAATTACCCTGCCGGCGAACCCGACGAAAGAACAAGTATCGGAATATATTCAAAAAATCGTCAATGCCTCTCGCGACCAGCGATCTTTCAGTTCCAGAGATCTCCAGGTGGCAATGTTGGAGAAAGTCGGCAAAAAAAATCTTGATTTATTGCTTAATTACTACGATTCAACATTTTATATGCAATTTGTTCTTCAGGATATGGTGTCTGAAAGTGATAAGGAAATAATACTCAACGCATTGAAAGAAAAACACTCGCTGATCGGGATTGTTCTGCGCCTGGGGTGGGAAAAAGACGCAAAAGATCTGATTATACAGGAACTTAAAAATAATCGCAATAATTTACCTTCCGAATGGATCGAAGCTGCCGCCTCGTTCAATGAACCGAAAACATATCCGGACTTGATTGAATTTTTTATCAATGGCCGCAACCCCTCCGTCACCTATAAAGCCATCCGGAAAATACCCGGCATTGAACTGAAAGAGGCCGTTTCTAAAATGTGGGATAAAAAACGTCTTTCAAGTTTCTCCTGGGAAAAAGACGATGCCGCCATGGTCGCGGTCGAATGGGGACATCTTGATGCTTTGACATATTTGATAAATCGGCCGAAACAGCCCCAACTGAATCAACATCTAAGCGGGGAAATCAAAAATGCCGTCTGGCAGGCGACCGGGCAGTCCGGTTCTCCGGAAGAACTGGCCAAGTGGTTGAAAGAAAACAGCGACAAGCTGACATTTGACGAAAAGACCGGAAAATACGCCGTGAAAAAAGCTGTAGATGCTAAATAAATCAAGGCGCACAGCGTGCGCCCGTGAGCTTAGGAATTGAACGCAGTTCAAGGAGCAGCGAACGAAAGCCGCCCGGTGTTTGAGGGTGTCTGCGCCTGAAGGCGCGGACATTACGGCCGTACAGGCCACGATTAAAAAGCTAGCCGTATATGTAAAAAATCAGGAATGGGTGTTTGATATTGAAGTTGAATTTTGAGCCTGACGGCGAATCAAAATCGGCAAAATATAAGAATGACGGGATGATAGTGAAATAAATTGATTTAAAGCGGGTCCGCCCTTTGCCGCCGGCTGCAACAAATGTGTTGCAGCCGCAACCCCGGAATTCGGGCGGGGTTTAGAACCCTGCGATCAAACCAGAAGCAGTTTGCTTACCGCTTCAGTTATTTGGGCAAGACTATCGCTTACATCAGGATTCTGATAGGCCACGAGGCCAATTGCGATGAATACACCCATTCCGATGATTATCGCGATTTCAAACGCATTGAAAAAAAACTTCTTTTCCATAAAACCTCCTTGTTAAATTTTTCTTTAGGCGATAAACAGTTTGCTTACCGTCTGAGTTATCTGGGCGAGACTTGAGTTTACTTCAGGATTCTGATAGGCCACAAGCCCTGCCGCGATGAACACACCCATTCCGACGATCAACACTATTTCAAAAACACTGAAAAAAGACTTCTTTTCCATAAAAAACCTCCTTGTTAAATTTTTCAGTTGCAGTCAAAATACCGCATGTTCTTTGCAAAGCAACCGGACTAACCGAATCCAAACCAGAATCGAATTATTCAAACATTATAAACGCAGAAGCAGCAATAATATTGTGCCGCAAAATAAAAAAACATGAAAATCGTAATTCCGCACAGGGGAATTATCTCGCACAAAGACGCAAAGACACAAAGAAAAGTAAAATTTGCCATTGTTTTTCGGCACGTTTCAAAAGTAGTTGACACTTTTATGTCAAACGCTCTGATAAAATAAAGTAAAACAGTCAAAACAAGCTCCAGCGGAGCGATACATATTGTAGCACCGGACTTTAGTCCGGTGAATAATGACAATTAAAATTTGGAGTTCCGTAGGAACGAAACATATATTGATATGATTCGAGCCTACGGCTCTCAAATTGTGCGGGGGGATGGCGGACGGATTAAAATCCGTCCCTACAACATGATTCGAACCTACGGCTCTCAATGGCGGCGTCTCAAAAAGTGTCAACTATCTCTAACCTTTTTTGAAACTTGCCATTTTTATTTTCTCCGTGTTTCCGTGCCTTCGTGCGAGAATATGTTCCGCTTTTGAGAATTTAAGATTGCGAATCTGGATTAATGAATTTACATTATCGGAAACGCTAAAGCGCGGAATTAACCAGTCAGGAAAGGAAAGACCATGTCTGAATTCAAGAATGTCACTGTTGTAAAGAAAGCAAACGTATATTTTGACGGCAAAGTCACCAGCCGGACCGTCCTGTTCGCCGACGGCACGAAAAAAACGCTGGGCATCATGCTGCCCGGCGATTATGAATTCGGCACCGCCGACAAGGAAATCATGGAAATCCTCGGCGGCGAGCTGGATGTGCAGCTCCCCTGCTGCAAATCCTGGCACCAGTTCAAGGCCGGCGATTCCTTCGAAGTCCCGGCCAATGCCAAGTTCAGCCTGAAAGTAAAAACCGTCACCGATTATTGCTGCTCATATATTAAATAAACCATCTGCTGCACAGAAAGCAGGAGTTGTTAAATCAATTTTTATGGACATAAAATTGATTTAACAGACTTTTTTACAGGGGGCAATCCTTTTACAGTTTGGAGCTAGACAACCTTGCAAAACGAAAAAGCAACCTTATAGTTAAATGAGGACAATTTATACAGGATTATTGCTGAATAGTGTAAGTTTATTAACCTGTAACAAACAGCGGCAATACTAACAAAATCAAAGCAGGCGAAATGAAATCTTTTCTGAAGAAGTTGTGGAGGTCTTTTCTTTGCAAGCGTTATCCGATTTTAAAACTGGATTATAATTCATTTATTAGGTTTTCCTATCCCGGGCATTATTATTCTCCACTGCCGGATCTCGATGATATTGAAAAGAATCAGTCCCGTCTTTTCAATTCCAAGGGAAGAGAATGCCCCGGAATAGTCATAGATGCCGAAAGCCAAATTAAGCTGATTCAAAGTTTTAAACGTTATGCTGCAGATTTCGAGATACCAGAGGATAAAATTGAAACCAACCGCTATTTTTCTAATAACGAACTTTTTTGCCGCAGCGATGCTTTTGTGCTTTATTGCATGATGCGGCATTACACTCCCGCAAGAATAATTGAGGTTGGTTCCGGTTTCTCCTCCGCCTTGATGATGGATGTAAATGATGCATTTTTCAATGGAGGCATGCAATTCACATTTATTGAACCATATCCGGAACGGCTGAAATCCCTGATGCGGGCTAATGATTCAGCAACTGCCAAAATCTTAGTCCAGAACGTTCAAGATGTACCTATGGAAATATTTAAAAGTTTGAAATGCGGCGATATCCTGTTCATTGATTCTTCGCATGTGACAAAAATCGGAAGCGATGTAAATCATATTATATTTGAAGTCCTTCCGGTATTAACCGAAGGTGTGATAATTCATTTTCACGATATCTTATGGCCGTTTGAGTATCCTCTCGAATGGCTGCAAAAAGGCAGGGCATGGAACGAAGCGTATCTGCTAAAAGCATTTCTGCAATATAACCACGTTTTTAAAATACTATTTTCAAATTCTTTTATCGGAGAATTTTATAGTGATGAAATGAACACGGTATTTCCAATGTTTTCAGATAACGCAGGCGGAAGTTTGTGGTTGCAGAAAACTTTGATCTCGGACTCAAAATAATTTTAAACAATTCGACTGTTGATATATGAAATTTAGCCCTAAAGCAACTACAGAAGAAAAGGATTTCTCTGTGTCTTCGAACCTCTGTGGTCAATCCGAAAAGCGGCGCTAAAGTTTGACTATGTCTTTATAGGGCAGCACGCCGATCAGCTTGTTGCTGCTGTCGGTTACGGGAAGCGCGCTGAAGCGGTAGCGGCTGAACATTTCGCCGGCTTCTTTCATGGTGCTTTCCGGATTCAGGCTGACTACTGACGAAGACATAATATCCTTCAGTCTGACCCCCTCATCCGCCGTCAGGAGTTCCTTCAGGTCAAGCACCCCTTCCAGAATGTCGCGGGTATCAACGACGTACAGGTAGGTGATGAAATCTTTGTCTTTGGCGACTTCCTTGAATTTGCCGAGGATATCGGCGACGTTCGCGGCCGGCGAAAATTTGAGGATTTTATTGGTGCAGTAATCAGTAATGCTCTGTTCCTGCTGGTCGAGGATGGACAGTATTTTCTTACGGAAATCCGGTTCGAGTGTTTTCAGCAGTCCGTCTCTTTCCGGATTGCTGAACTGCGCCAGCATATTTGCGGCCTGTCCGGGCGTCATTTCTTTAATCAGGCGGGCGAGCAATTCCTGGTCCATGGAAGAGGTCATTTCCTGCTGAATGCCGGGAGCCAGCTCCTCGAAAGTTTCCGCAGCAACCTTCGAATCCAGTTCTTTAAAGAAAAGATCCCGCTGCTCATGATGCAGTTTCTCCAGAATGCCGGCCAGGTCCACGGGGGGAATGTCGCTTAATTTCTCTTTCACCACATTAACCCTGACATCATCCTGAAAGTCGCCGATATCCGGCGACAGCGGCAGCACGTTGGGCCAGGAAGTGGAGTCTTCCTTGATTTTGAGAAAATCCGCAAGCCATTTAAAGCCGAATTTTCTGAACAGCCCGTATTTGCTGAAATCAACGTCCGTGACATACATATTTTTATTGACGCGCAGTATTTTGACGTCGTAAACCATGGAGACTTCGCGCCTTTCCAGGTCGATCACCTGTTTGTTGAGCAGGTAATCGTTGATCAGCATGGCGTCGTTTCCCAGGGGGCCTTCTTCATATCCGTCAACGGATTCGATATCGATGGTAATGGTACTGGCGGTCATCGCCAGAATTTTGTCAATCGGAATAATCAATGAGGCGTCCCCGAAAGGCCGGGTGACGTAAAGATGCGTAATGTGCGGCAGCGGCATCCCCTTTTCAACGATAATCATATCGGCCAGTTTGCCGAGACGGTCACCGTTGGATACAATTTTTGCGCCGATTATTTCAGAGAGATAGAAAATGCGTGACGGATTGCCAACTTTCTCCTGCCCGGGGTTGCTCATTTTTTTACTCCGTTTTCAGCCATATACTCTTAACCGCACATAGTATATACTCATATCAGTTACATTAATATAACCTAAAATAAAACCATTAACAAATACACCATTTTTCGCCAGATTCAAAAATAAACGGTTATTTCTTTACAACCAATGAGTTGCGGAAAAATTTATAAGATTTGCCCGCAATCGTAAAGCCTGAATTATTCCTTGAAAACAATGCTGTCACTCATAACCGCCGATTCCTTGCCCGAACCGTCTTTAAACTTGAAATAGACGGTTTTAGTTCCGGCAACGTCGCTTTGGTTGCAGTCGACTTTTCATCTTTTTAGTGAAATCTTTTTAGAGGACGGATTACATGCCATGGGGATAGGCATTCTCTCCATGCAGTTCATAATCCAAGCCTTTTTCCTCCGCCAGGGCTTCCACTCGCACAGGCGTGATGCGGTCGATAATCCACAGCATGGCATAGGTGAACACGAAGGCCCATATGCTGGAAATGATTACCGCGGCGCACTGCTTGCCGAAGAAGCCGACGCCCCCCAGCAGCAACCCGTCAGCGCCGGCGGGATTCCAGGCCTTGGCTGCAAATACGCCAAGGAAGATTACGCCGATAAATCCACCCACGCCATGCACACCCCATACGTCAAGGGCATCGTCCCAGCCTAACTTGTTCTTCAGGGCCACGGCATAATAGCAGATTACACCAGACAGAATGCCGATGAGCGCCGCTGTGCCAAGAGATACATATCCCGCGGCGGGCGTGATGGTGGCAAGTCCGGCAACAGCGCCTGTGAGCAGGCCCACGAACTTCGGCTGTTTGGCGTTCATCCACTCCACGAGCAGCCATGTGGCGGCGGCGAAAGAGGCCGCCACGTCAGTATTCAGGAAGGCAGAGGCGGTCACGGCATCCACGCGCAGTTCGGATCCGGCGTTGAATCCATACCATCCGAACCACAGCAGGCCGGTACCCAGAGCTATCAGCGGCACATTGTGAGGCAAATTCTCCACAACCTTGCGTTTACCCACATAGAGGATGGCCGCCAGGGCCGCGATGCCCGCGGTATTATGCACCACGATGCCGCCCGCGAAATCCAGCACGCCCCATTTCGCCAGGATGCCATCGGGGCTCCAAACCATATGCACGAAGGGGAAGTATACGAAAATCAGCCAGGCCGTGAGGAACAGGAAATAAGCCTTAAAGGTCACCCGGTTTGCAAATGCTCCTGTAATGAGCGCGGGAGTGATAATCGCGAACATCATCTGGTAGGCGATGTGGACGATGAGCGGAATCCCCGCGTCGTTACCCGTAAACATGGTCTGGAGAGTCACACCATGAAGGAATGCGTAGTATGTGGGATCGCCGACGATGCCGTAACAGGTAGGGCCGAAACACATGGAGTACCCGAAAGCGAACCAGAGTACCGTCGTCCAGCTAAGGGACACGAAGCTCTGGGTCATGATGGTCAGCACGTTCTTGCGGCCGACCAGCCCGCCATAGAAGAAGGCCAGACCGGGCGTCATGAGCATTACGAGACTGGAGCAGAGTAACATAAACGCGGTGTTCCCAATATTGATCGGCATGGCGGCAGGATTCACTGAACCTCCTTGATTTTTTAAAGGAAAAAAGATTAATAATTTAATATAACAAATCTAAATTTGAAAGTCAAACCTGATTCCGTGAAAAAGAGCTATCGGGGCGGTGTTAAAAAGAGCCGATTTTTAAAATTTACTGACGCATTACTTGCTTTCGGTGCAGACTTCAATGCCCTGGATGATTTCATCCAGGACGGCGTCATAACCGGGCAGCAGCGCTTCGTCTTCCTGGGCGCGCTCCAGCGGCACGGCGGTTGACGGCGCTGACGGAGCAAAAACAGTGCAACTGTCCGGCACTTGTTCCTTGGACAATTCAAAGGTGCCGATTTTTTCCGCCAGCGCAATGCCTTCGCTTTTATCCATGCCGATCAGCGGGCGCAGCACCAGCATATTGACGGCTTCATTTATCGTATTGAGATTGACGATGGTCTGGCTGGCGACCTGGCCGACGGATTCACCCGTCACCAATGCCATGCAGCCGGTCTTGCGGGCCACTTTTTCCGCGATGCGGAACATCATCCGCCGGTAAAGGACGGTCCGGTTCCGGGGAGTGCAGTTGTCGCGGATCAGCTTCTGGATCGGCGCCAGATTGCAGATATGCAGTTTGCCGGGCCGCTGGAAACGGTTTAATTCGACGGCAATCCGCTTCACTTTGTCAATCGTAACTTGCGGCGTATACGGCGCGCTGTGAAAGGTGATGTAGTCAACCCGGCAGCCGCGCTTCATCGTCATATAGCAGGCAACCGGCGAATCAATGCCGCCGGACAGCAGCGCCAGCACCGGCGAATTGCAGCCGACCGGCAACCCGCCCGGCCCCTGAAATGATTCATAAAAGACGAACGCGAATTCGTCACGGACTTCGCAGCCGACGGTCACATCGGCATGCGTCAAATCAACTCTCAATTTGCCGTCGCCATATTTAACGGCAACGACTTTGGCCAGCCGGAGTTCGATATCTTTGGATATAAGCGGAAATTTTTTATTGCTTCTGGTCGCCCGGATGCGGAAAGCGGGAACCGGCTTTTTCGCCATTGCCGCCTGGACAAACGAGTCGCAACTGCTGTCAACCGCGGCGCACATTTCTTCAATATCCAGCCCGCACATAATCACCGGGGAAAACGATTCAATGCCGAACGCCCGGGGCAACTGCTCCTTGATGATATCCAGCTCGCCGTCAGCAAACGGCTGTCTCGACGGATGCTGCACCCAGATTCTGCCCCTGACCCGCGACACTTTGATGTCTTCGACAGTCTTGAGCAGGTCATAAATATTTTCAACCAGCCGGTTTTCAAACATCGCCCGGTTGTTGCCTTTGATCGCTATTTCGTTATAGCGGCAGATGATTGCGTTAAACATAATTGGTCATGCTTCCTTCAGGTTGAAACCAAGTTCCCGGAGCGCGGAAAGAATTTCCGGATTCAGACGGGAACCGTCTTTGACGGCGACAGTGTAATAAGGGAATTCACGGCGCAACGGGTAGTCGCCACGCTGTTTTTCAAACGTCTCCGGGGAAGCCTTAAGCCTGGCGCAATCGCCTTTGACGTCATAACTGACGCTTACCGCTTCCAGCATCGTCTTTTCAAAAGAGCCCTGGTCCGCCAGCGTAATTTCACGGGCGTCGGGACCCGGCACAGATGACGGATACCAGTCTTTGAGTTTCAACCCGAAGAACCGGCAAAGCGATTCGACGCTCATGGCCGTGCCGTTGGCCTTGCCGTCAGTTGAATACCCGGCGATATGGGGAGTTCCGTAATCAACCAGCCGCAGCAGTTCGAGATCTATCTCCGGCTCGTTCTCCCAGACGTCGAGCACCGCGCCGCGAACGGTTCCGGCCTGCAATGCGGCTTTCAAGGCGGCGTTGTCACAAACTTCGCCTCTGGAGGAATTTATAAAGAATGCTCCGGGTTTAAGCTTTTTCAAAAAATCCGCATCCGCCAGGTGATAAGTCTTGTCTTTTCCCGCTTCGGTCAACGGCACATGCAAAGTGACGAAATCCGATTCGGACTGGATGCGTTCCAAGCTGACGAACTGTTCAGCCCCCTCTTTTTCCGCGCGGGGCGGGTCATTCAACAGCACCTTCATGCCCAGCGCTCTGCCGGACGCGGCAACTTTTGACCCGACATTGCCGACGCCGACCACGCCCAGCGTCTTGCCGCGCAGCGAAATGCCGTGATCCGACGCCAGATTGAGCAGCACGGACGTGATATACTGTTTGACGGAACTGGAATTGCAGCCCGGCGCGTTAGTCCAGGCGATTCCGGCGGCGTCAAGGTAAGCGGCGTCGAAATGATCGAAGCCGATGGTAGCCGTCGCGATGAATTTCACTTTCGACCCGGCCAGCAGCTTTTCATTGCATTTCGTCCGGGTCCGGGTGATTAAAGCGTCGGCGTCTTTGACATCCTCCGGGTTGGTTTTTCCGCCCGGCAGGTACACTACGGAATCACAATATGGCTCAAGCACCCCTTTAAGAAAAGGAATCTTATCGTCCGCAACAACTTTCATTTTTTATCCTGTGTTATGCCATTTTCAGCAGGGCGTCGCGTCCGGACATGCCCTTGACGATCCCGTTTTTTTCAGCGGCGGCGCTGACATTGACCACGGTCGCGTTCAGCATGTCATCGTAAGTTTGAACGCCGGTGACAACGGCAACGGTTTCCTGAAGTCTATTGGCGGTTTCAATGTTGAAATAGCCGCAGCCGAGAAAACCGTGTTTCCCTTTGATTAAAATAATACTGGCGGACTGGGTCGGGATTCTATACCCTTCAAATTCATATTTATCAACAACAATTTTTTTCATAAGCCGTTTTTCCTGTAAAATTGATTCATAATAAAGGTGAATAATTACAAATTCATGCTATAATTAACTTTATTTGCAGAACATATACAATATCCCGCTTTTAAAAAAAAGCTAAAGGAGTTGTTAAGAAATAAACTTGGCAGATTTAGAGTAAATTAAATAAGAATAAACGGAGCAAGGTGATGGAAGAAAGTTTTTTACAATCAAATTTCGCTGAGCGGCTTGGCGGTTCGTCATTCGGCAAGGACACCAAAATTTACAAGTTTGAGAAGATCAAGCGGGCGAAACGCGCCGCCATGAAAGCGCATCCCGGCGTGAAACTGATTGATATGGGCATCGGCGAGCCTGACGATATGGCGTTCCCGGAAGTGGTCGCGGCGCTCTGCAAGGAAGCCGCGCTGTGGGAAAACCGCACTTACGCCGATAACGGCATCGATGAATTCAAGGTTGCCGTGGCGCAGTATATGAAAGAGCTTTACCACGCCGACGTCAATCCGGAAACGGAAGTCATGCACGCCATCGGCAGCAAAGCCGCGCTCTCACTGCTCCCGGCCTGTTTCATCAATCCCGGCGACATCACGGTCATGACCGTGCCGGGCTATCCGGTCATGGGCACCTGGACGAAATACCTTGGCGGCGAAGTGGTAAATCTGCCGCTGCTTGAAAAAAACAAGTTCCTGCCCGACCTGGATTCCCTGACCGCGGACCAGTGCAAGCGGGCCAAGCTGCTTTACCTGAATTATCCGAACAATCCCACCGGCGCTTCCGCCGATGAAAAGTTCTTTGCCAAAGCGATTGCTTTCGCCAGGCAGAATAACATTCTGATTGTTTCCGACGCCGCTTACGCCCCGCTGAATTTCCAGGGCAAGCCGCTCAGCATTCTTTCGCTGCCGGGCGGCAAAGATGTCGCGGTCGAACTGCACAGCATGTCCAAGGGCTTTAACATGACCGGCTGGCGCCTGAGCTGGGTCTGCGGCAACGAACTGGCGGTCAAAGCTTTCGCCTTTGTGAAGGACAACGCCGACAGCGGACAGTTTGCCGCCATCCAGAAGGCCGCCATCTGCGCGCTCAAAGACCAGGCCGATATCACGCCGAAAATTTGTGAAAAGTACGAACGCCGTCTGAAAAGCATGACCGAAAGCCTCTGTAAACTGGGCTTCCCGGCGAAAGTTCCGGAAGGTTCATTTTACCTCTATGTGAAAGCGCCGAAAGGCACCGCTGACGGCGAAAAATTCGAGACCGCCGAGGATTTCAGCCAGTGGCTCATCAAAGAAAAACTCATCAGCAGCGTTCCCTGGGATGATGTCGGCAATTACGTCCGTTTCAGCGCCACCTTTGTCGCCCGCGGTGGAATCAGTGAAGAAAATGAAGTCCTTTCAGAATTCGGCAGAAGACTGAGCGGATCAAAATTTGTATGGTAAAATATTTGTGAGTTTTATACTCTATAAGGTTGAAAATTTAACATAGACGAGTAGGATTGTGGATTGGATTTTTTCGATCCGACTGATTGGCGATATGAATATCGCCTGAAGGAGGAGCGGAAAATTACGGCCGCAAGACACTCGCCGCAAGGCGGTTGCGATCTTTCAAATTTGGATTCGCACTCTTCAAGGCCTTCGATACCACGGTATCGGCAGCCTCTCAGAATACGAACCAATTCTCAAAATTTTCGCAATCTATTTTAAATTTTTAGCCTTATAGAGTATAACGTTATTATTAAACATTGGGAGATTAAAAATGTCTGAACTCCATGACAAAATCAGAACCCGGTTGAATGAATTGAGAGTCCACCTTCAGGCTGACGGCGGAGATCTCGAAATTGTTGGCATCACCGATAAAACCGTTCAGGTTCGTCTGCGCGGCGCCTGCGGCATGTGTCCGCACGCCACGATGACGATAAAAGACGGTCTTGAACGCCTGCTCCGGGAAGAAATTGATCCCGAAATCGTGATTGAAAGAGTACAATAAGTCGAGATTATATGGCGGCAATAATGCCGCCATACTTATTAAGGAGCCGTTAAAAATAACTTGGACATTCTCGCGGTTCTCCTGAATGTTTTTTGTGTTGCCGGTTCGTTACATACCTTCAGGCATGCGCCTTGCCGGCAAGCCCAAAAATCAAATCAGGATATTCCACGAAACCTGTCAAACTTATTTTTACAACTCCTTCTGAGAGATCAAAATGATTCATTCTGATTATCTTATTCGCGGCACTTTCCGGAATATTAATGCCCGGTTTGTGTTCGCGGAAACAACCGGCACCGTTTCCAGGGGAATTGTGATCCATGACGCGGATCCGGTGGCCGGTGAGATTTTTGCCGGCGCGCTGACGGTCGGCGCGCTGGTTTCCGCGCTGCTGAATAAAGGCGAAAAATACTCGCTGCGCTGGGAGTATCCGGGAAAAATATCTTCGATTATCGTGGATGTCAACGCCGATTGTGACATTCGCGGAATCATCAAAGAACCGCATTTGATGGATAAAGTCTCCTCCGAACAGGACATTTACGGCGAAAAAGACGGTTTTATTTCCATCATCAAATCGGAGGCGGGAAAAATCCTGAATTCCGGCAAAACCCGCACCGCCTTTGGCGACGCGGTGGCGGATGCCGGCTTTTTCTTTTCCGTCAGCGACCAGCTTGAAACCGAATTCTGCACGGCGGTCGAATTCAATCCGGACCCGCAAAATCCGGTTAAAAGAGCCGGCGGCTTCATGATTCAAGCCATGCCGGACTGCAACCTGGTCGAACTTGAAAAATACCGGAAAAATATTTGTCAGCCGGAATTTGCCGGCTTACTGGTTGAACGCATGCCTTCTGAAAAGAAACTCTGGGCGCTGGCGGCGGCCGCCGCCGGAGCTGACGAAATAGCCGCGGACAAAAATCTGCTTTCCTACGACTATGGCAACAGCCCCGGCTTCAGGTGCAATTGCTCTTTTGAAAAAATGAAAATGGCGATGTCGGTTCTGGATAAAGACGAGTTGGCCGCACTGTTTAAGGAAAATCCGACTCCGGCCATCATGTGTAATTTCTGCCGCAAGGAATACCGTTTTTCCAAAAAAGACTTCTCGTGAGGTAATTGCAAAAGTAGTCAGAATTCAGTAGTCAGTAGTCAGAATAAATCCGGATTTGAATTTGAATTTCATTCTGAATCCTGAATTCTGAATTCTGAATTCCTGCAAACTTGAGTTTTGCAATTGGCTCTCGTTTTGATTAAAAAATTATCCCAGCCAGGCTTCGGCGGCGGTGTTCCAGAATAAAAGGCCTTTTTCGGTCAGGCTGATATTGTCTTCGGAAACATTCATCAGATCGGGGTGAAGCTCTTTTACCCGGAATGCCCGTTCCAGCATCGTGCTCCAGTCAATATACATGTTTTTTTGCAAAAACACATTTTGCCAGCGTTTATTATTCCAGCCGTCAACCGTCCGGAGACCGATGATAAAGATTTCCGCCATCCGATATTCCGGATCAATGATATCCATTTCCGGAGCTTGTCCGGTCAGCCATTTTTCCAGCGAGGCCGGCTGCGTCCAGCGGTCTTTGCCGTCAAATGAGGTTGAGGACGGCCCCAGGCCGAGATACGGCTGGCCATACCAGACATTCATATTATGGATGCATTCCGCTCCCGGTTTAGCGTAATTTGATATTTCGTAACGGCGTATTTTCCTGGATTCCAGAAACGCGCCGGTCAGGCTCCACATCTCGGCCGTAATTTCATCATCCACCAGGTTTTCTCCGGTAAATGCCTGCGCCAGCGGAGTCCCTTCCTCAATGGTAAGGCAATAGCAGGAAATGTGGGAAATATCATGCGCCGCCGCGATTTCCAGGTCCTGCTCCCATTCTTTCAGCGATTGCCCCGGAATCCCGTAAATCAGGTCAATATTGAAATCCTTTATCTGCCGGCCTCTCAAACTGCTTAACGCCGCTTCAATTTCAGAATCTTTGGAGTGCCTGCCGAGTTTAACGCGGAGTTTGTGGTTGAAGGACTGTACTCCGATGCTCAGCCGGTTGACGAAATTCAGGATGATTTCGCCTTTTTCCGGGTCCAGGGTTTCCGGGTTGCATTCCATGGAAATTTCAGCGGAAGGCAGCAGCGGAACATACTTTTTGATCATCGCATAAAACCGTTCAAGCTGCACACACGACAGCAGTGACGGGGTTCCGCCGCCCAGGTAAATGGTCTTAACCGGAATCGAGAGATTGGCCTCCGCGAGATCTTCTTCCAGGCGGTTTAAATAGGCGTCAATCAATTTCTTGTCCGGGCTCGGGACAGAAAAGAAACTGCAATAATCACATTTTCTGCTGCAGAACGGAATATGAATGTAAACATTTTCAAAAAACATTTCTGCCAACGCCTTCTTTTTTCAAACTCTCATTCAAATCACCATTTCGCCAGCTTTTTTCCGAAATCCATCGCTTTGGCTTTTAAATCTTCTTTTTTCTCGGTTTCCTCGAAAGCGGGGACCAGCGACGGAATGAGCAGGCTTTTATGGGTTTTTCCAATAAAATGGGTTATTTTCTTAATGGTCTCGTCCACCAATTCGACGCCGCTGTCATGCAGATCGCCGCCGCAAGTGGAAATCAGGGCGAAGTTCACTTTTTGAAGATTATGGATCGTTTTGCCGCCGCTGAACTTAAACAATGAAAACATCCTGTCCATCAGCATTTTTATCTGCGCGGAAAGTCCGAAAAAATAAACCGGAGACGCAAAAACCACTAAATCATAATCCGGAAATGACGCAACCACGTCTGTCGCCTCGTCCAGGATAACACAGCGGAACTGCTGCGAAACTTGACAACCGTAACAGGAACAGCAGCCGGCGGTTTTATATTTCAAGCGGGCGGCATCCACAATTTTTACCGACGCCCCCTCGGCTTCGGCGCCTTCCTTCACCCATCCGCTTACGATTGCGGTATTTCCGTTCTTGCGCGGACTTCCGTTGATTATTAAAATCTTTTCGCTCATAACACCTTCCTCCTGTTTAATTTATTGATATGTGATTCATACAATAAAGTTGCTCATAAACCGCCTCTAAAACGGCCGTTACTAATGAATATAACGTTAAAACCGGAAAAAAGAAATTTATATGCAACAATAGAACGCAGAAAATCCGCATTAATTATCTGATTCCCGGTTTCTAATTTTAAAAATTGATGATAATTTTATGATATGAAGGGTCTGACTAAAAGAGGATGAGCAAAAAAATGATACTGGACAAACTGGTTGAATCTACGCTTCAGAACGTGGTGGCGGCGGAACCCGGCGAACAGAATACCGCCGTGCTTTTCATCCGCGAAAAAGATGCCTGCCGCAAACAGGAAATCCCGTTCAAGCCGTTTATTATCGTCAGCGATCCGAAGTTGCTCAGCGGGCTCAACGGCAAGTTTGATATTACCGGTTTAAAGGGCAAAGCCCCGCTCGCCTGTCTGGCCGAATTTCCGGACATTCCAGGGTACGAGGCGGCGCTGGAGTTTCTGAAAAAGAAAACCGGTTACGCCCTGAACGTGCCCAACGCGTCTTACCGGGTATATTCCGATCCGGTGCAGCAAATCCTTATTTCAGCGCGATTCCGGCTGTTCCGGGGGATGGATTTTGCCGATCTCCGGCGGTTGCAGTTCGATATCGAGACCTTGACCACGCCCGGATTCGAATTTCCCAACCCCGAACGCGAAGGCGACTCGATCATCATCATGACCTTTTCCGACAATACCGGCTGGGAAAAGGTGATTTCCGCAGCGGAAATGTCCGAAAAGGAACTGCTGGAGGAGTTTGTGCGGATCATCAACGAACGCGACCCGGACGTGATCGAGGGACACAACATTTTCCGGTTCGATCTGCCGTTCATCGAAACCCGCGCCGGAATGCACAAAGTAAAGCTTGCCTTGGGGCGCGGCGGCGAGTTGATCCGCAAACGCAGTTCCCGCTTCAATGCCGCCGAGCGGACCATTAATTATGACCGCTATGACGTATTCGGCAGACATGTCACCGACACCTACCACCAGACTATTTTTTATGATATCAGCCACCGCAATCTGGACAGTTACGGCTTGAAACATGTGGCGAAACACTTCGGCGTCGCCTCCCCCGACCGCACTTATATCGAGGGAAAGGAGATTGGCCGCGCCTGGAAAGAAGACCGGAAGCGACTGCTGGCGTATGCGCTGGACGACGTGCGTGAAGCACGGGCGATCAGCGATATTTTTTCGCCCAGCTATTTTTTCCAGACCCAGCTTATTCCGCTGAAATACCAGGACTGCATCGTCCGCGGCAACGCCACCTGCATTGACGCGCTGATCTGCGGCGAATATCTCGCCGCCGGACAGGGCCTGTCCAGTCCGGAAGCGTCCAGGGCTTTTTCAGGAGGGCTGACCAAAGCGTTCAACTCCGGAATTTTTAAAAATGTGTGGCATTGCGATATCCGTTCGCTTTATCCGTCAATCATCCTGGCGGAAAAATGGTGTCCGGAGCGTGACACGCTCGCGGTTTTTCCCAGATTGCTGCACGATCTCCGGCTGTTCCGGCTTTCCGCCAAAGACGACGAGAAAAAAGCGAAGTCTCCCGCGGAAAAGGATTATTACAATTCGCTCCAGACCACCTTTAAAGTGCTGATTAATTCTTTTTACGGCTACCTCGGTTTCGCGCAGGGCACGTTTAACGATTTTAATCTGGCGGAAAAGGTTGCCGCCAGAGGCCGCGAAATCCTGACGATGATGCTGGATTTTCTGAATAAATCCGGCGCGAATGTGATTGAAATGGATACCGACGGCATTTATTTCCAGCCTCCGGAGAATGTTTCCGATCCCGCCGCCATGCAAAAGAAGATCCAGGCCGTTCTCCCCGCGGGCATTGAAGTCGAGCTAGACGATACCTATCCGGCCATGTTCTGCTACAAAAGCAAAAATTACGCGCTGCTGGAGAAAAATGGCGAAGTCGCCATCACCGGCGCCGCGCTTAAATCGCGCGGCCTGGAACCGTTTCAGCGCGATTTCATGGAAAAACTCATTACCTGTCTGCTGAAAAATGAACCCGCGAAAATAAACGCCCTGACCGCTGAATTCCGTGACGCGATTGAAAAACGCGACTGGCCGCTGACCAAGCTGGCCAAGACCGAAACCCTGAGCGATTCGCTGGACAACTATCGCAAAAAAGGCGCTGCCGGGGAAGGCCGCCGCAGCGCCGCCTACGAACTGGCCATCGCCTCCAAACGAGACTACCGCCGGGGCGATCAGGTCTCATTTTACATTACCGGCACTAAGGCGAAAGCCGCCGCCGTGGATAACAGCCGCCTGCTGGCCGACGCCCCCGAAAAACGCGATGAAAATATCCCGTATTATCTGGCCAAACTGGAAGAGTTGCGCAAAAAATTCGAGGAATTCATTCCCGCGGAGAAAAAAAGCGACAGCTTGTTTTGATTGCGGAAGCCTCAATTTTAACGCAAAGGCGCGAAGACGCAAAGAAGAAAGTTTTTTAATTTGGCGCAGCCAAATTAAAAAAGTCCTTTTTTCTCTTTTGTTTTCCTTCGCGATTTTGCGCCTTTGCGTTAAACTCTTCTCTGTTTTTTGTCCTGATTCTCTTGATTTGTTTTCTGCCTCCGGCTATCTTCCATAATAGATAAATTTAAACGGGAAGGTTAATGAATGATTAAGCATATAATGTTTTTAATAGGTTTTAGTGTTTTTTGCTTTTTACCGGATCGGGCAATCGCGATCGCTCAAAAAGATTTTCATTACGCAATCGTAGTGGAAGAAACCACTTATAATGATGATGACTGGAAAAAAGTTGTCAAGGTATTAGCCGGGAAGTATCCCGACACGCGTATTTTCGCCTATAAAGAATCGCTGGACGAACTGGTTAAAAGCGTAACGGCCTATTCCCCTGATTATATCGCGGTTGTTTCAACGCCGGAAGACGCAACTCCGGAGTTTGTGAAGAAAATCAACCAGTTCAACCGGACCCTCGGCTCCGCGCCGTATGGCAAGGCGATTCTGGGAATTGTCACCGGCTTGACTGCTAAAGACGCGTTGAAAATAGCCAAAAACAAACAAAAACTTGAAATCAATTACGGACTCGGCGGAATGCTGGGGTTTATTGATTCGCTGCCCACCGGGATTGCTTATTGTGAATGGTATGACAAAAGAAAAAACTGGCAGGCGAAAGCCCCCGGCTGCACGATAGGAAACTTTAAAGACGCGCCGGACGATCATTTGCCGGATATGGTTGAATTGCTGAACAGCAATAAGATTGACGGCATCTGGACCAGCGGACACGCGACTTCCGGCGGCTGGCTGGCTTATTATCCCGACGGGCCTTCCGGCATTTCCGCCGAAGACGGCAAATTGACCGGTTATGTCAAAGAAGAAGTATATCCGATAAAATCAACTAATCCCAAAATATATCTCGGGATTGGTAATTGTCTGACCGCCTGCATAGAAAATAAAGAGAACGCTTATTCGCTGGCCTGGATGCATTCCGGCGGCGTGTTCCAGTTCTTCGGGTATACCGTGGAAAGTTACTATGGCATGATGGGCTGGGGAATGGCTGATTATTTCTTTTACCGGGGCGGCGACTTTACGCTTGCCGAAAGCGTTTTCATCATTAACCAGGCTTTGATTATGGCCATGGAAAATGATTTGTCAGGCGATGAAAACGACGATATGGAATATGACAAGGATGTCTGCATCATGTACGGCGATCCCGCCTGGGAAGCCAGAGTTCCCGCGTCATCGGCCAAAGATACTTCCTTCTATGAATGCTCTTTGAAAAAAGAAAAAACGGCGGACGGTAAAACGGCCTGGGCGTTAAGCGTAAAGTTTAAAAAAGAGATGGATTTCAATCCCGAAAGCCCGAAATCAATTCGCCCGGTCTTTGCGTTTCTGCCTGAAAAAGTTCACTCTCCGGAAGCTGCCGGAGATGTATCAAGTGTCAGCGCCTGGCATGTCAGCGACAACTTTGTCATAGTAAATTTCAAAGAAAAGGTCAAAGCCGGAGATACCAGAATTTTTAAATTCACGACCACAAATTGATTTCTTGTCCTTCGCCGGAATAAAGAAAATGATTTCTCTGTGCCTCTGTGCCTCTGTGGTTAAAATGATTTTGCGCACAGTTCCAAAATGCGGTTCCGAATTCTCAGATTTCGTCCAGCAGCTTCTGGAATTCGGCCGCTATTGCCGTAACATTGCCGCGCTGGCGGTTGGTTGCTGACAGCGTCATGAATCCGCTGAAACCGGCGCAGCGCAAAATGGAAACCAGTTCTTTGATTTCGGCATTGCCTCCGGCCAGGGCGGTCGGCATTCCGGCAAAGGTGCCGTCTTCAATGTCCAACTGATCCATATATTTACGGAGTTTGCCGGAATTATAAGTACCGAGAAACGGCTTTTCGCCGCAGCGGGCAAATTCCGCCGGCGAGAAAGTCAATCCGGCACGGATTCCGCGTTCCGCCAGACTTTTCATGATTATGGCGGCATAACTGCCGGTAACGCCGCAGTTGCAGAAAGAAAGCGCAATCTTTTCCGCCTCGGCTTGTCCGGTCAGGGCGGCGGCATCGGCACAGAGCGGCAATACCAAACGGCCAATACCGCAGTCCTTGGCAAGTTGCAGCGTCTTTTTGATATCCGCGGGAACGCCGGGCAGACGCAGGCCGGAAACCGCAATATGGTTTTCGGTAAACTCCCTGACCGCGAGCTGGAGTTTTTCAGCAGACATCAGATGCGCGGGCTTCCCCTGAAGGAAGTCGAGCTCGACATAGCCGATCCCGGCGCGTTGCAGATTCTCGATGATTTCCGGGACATATCTTCCCGACAATGCCGCGGATGCCGCCAGTTTGAAGTCTTCTTTGCTCATGGCGTCGCGGAATATCGCGGCCCGCTGGGCGACGCAATCGGCGCATTCCGGATTATCGCAGAGGCAGAAAGCCGGATCGCGGCGGCCTGCCTCGGTGAGAATTTCAATCAAGTCCTGCGCTTTGATCAGTCTGGTTGCGGCGCGCCCAATTTTGCCGGTCTTCATTTTGCCGCTCGTCCGGAGAACCTTGTCCAGGCCGATAAAATCCCGGTGCGGGCCGGGATAATACTGCCAGGTTTTCTGCACGATGCCCTGCGGGGTTTGCACCTCGCCGGAAGTAGGACTGAGGTAAGGCAGGCGCAGCAGCGCCTCCGCGGAATGCATGGTCGTATTCCGGTCCTGGTCCACTCCCAGCAGACAGACGTAACCGCCGAGCCGGGCAATTTTCAAGTAAGGCGTGTTTTCGCCGTGAGCCGTATCGGCTTTCCAGTGGTCAACGCATATTTTTTGCGCATCGGCCCCGATGGCGGCAACCGTGCCTTTGGGACAGTCGCTGACCACCGCGTCAGGCCGCCCTTTGACGGCCTCCGTGAGAACTCCGAGTTTGCCGAAAACCGGCACGACCAGCGTGCCGGTTTTACCTAACGTTTCCAGCAAAGCATCAATTACCGTTTCGGCGCCGCCTTCAACATTCCCCATGCTGGCCAATGAACTGTGCAGGAGTACAATGTCCCCTTTTTTCAGGCCCAACGCCCGAAATCCCTGTTTGATTTCATCTTTATTCATTTCACGGTCCTTGAGGAGCCGTTCAAAAATAACCTTTAAATCTTCGCGATTCTCCCGAATGCTTTTGTGCTTGCCGGCTCGTTACATACCTTCAGGTATGCGCCTCTCCGGCAATTCACAAAATCAACTCGGGATATTTCACGAAACTTGTAAACTTTATTTTTGAACAACTCCTTGAGTTTGTTTTCACGGTTCGCCGAGACGATATCGAGCTTTCGGTTTACTTTTTTGTTCTGACCTTTTCGGCGGCGTTTCTGATGCCGTTGATCATATTTTCGACATCGGCGTCAGTCAGCCTGGGGTGCATCGGCAGATTCATTTCACGCTTGTAGAAGAACATGTTGGCGTTCTGGCATTGATCGGGATCATACCCCATCTTTTGCAGACCGGTGAAATGGTAAGTCGGCTGATAATGCAGGATGGTCTGGATGCCTTCTTCCTCGTACAGCACTTTCATGAATTGATCCCTGGAGGCGCCCAGTTCCTTCTCTTCCACGCAGACGGTGTAGAGATGGAACACATGTTTGCACTCTTTGGGTTCAAAGACCGGGGTGATGCCCTTGATGCCTTTCAATCCGGCCGTGATCTTGTGCCCGATTTCACGTCTCTTTTCGGTCAGCATGTCGATCTTGTCCAGTTGGACGCAGCCGACTGCCGCCTGAATTTCGTTCATGCGGTAATTGTTGCCCCAATGCCCGTTCCAGTCATTGACGTCAAAGTGCGACGGCAGCCAATATTCCAGCGGGGAAGTCTTTTTGCAGGTGATTTTGCCGAATTTCCATTCATTCACGCCGGCATCCCGTTCGTGGGTGAGATTCATGCAGCGGAGCATTTCAATTCCCTTGGCGAATTTATCATTATTCGTGGTAATCATGCCGCCTTCGCCGCAAGTGGTGATGTTCTTCAGCGAGTGGAACGAAAAGACGCCGACGTCGCCGATGGAACCGGCTTTTCTGCCCTTGTATTCCGCATACGGGGCATGGGCGCAGTCTTCCAGCACCAGCAGATTGTGCTTCTTCGCGATTTCCATGATCGGGTCCATATCCACCATCAGCCCGGCATAGTGGACCACGTAGATCGCCTTGGTTTTGCTGGTCACTTTTTTGGCGACTTCTTTCGGATCGATGTTGAAGGTCTTCGGGTCGATATCGGCATAAACCGGAATCGCGCCTTCCTTCAGAATGACCAGCGACGTCGCGATAAAGGTGTTCGGGGTGACGATTACTTCATCGCCTTTTTTGATGTCGAAGAGCTGGGTGCATACATGCATGCCGGTGGTGCAGTTGGAGACGGCAAAGGCATGTTTAACGCCGCACATTGCCGCGAATTTTTTCTGGAATTCGGCGGTTTTCGGCCCCATCGTGAGGGTGTCCTGTTTCATCGCCGCCAGCACGGCTTCTTCTTCTTCCTTGCCGTAGATGGTGCCCATGAAAGAGTACGGTACTTTTAATTTTACGCCGTCCTTGGTGGCATAGGAACTGGTGATTCCGCCATCGGTTTCGCCGCCGGTGATGTGCTTCTTGTCAATCTTTTTTGCTGTTGCCATTTTTGACTCCTTGGTTTCTTTGTTTTAGACTTCTATGTTTTAAACGTTTTTAAAATTGTCACCATAAACTGGCTGTTTATCAGGTAGTTGTGTTAATGAACGCCATCTATTTTTTTGATTCAGTTCCAATGTTTTCTGAATTTCCGGTTTCCATTCTGACTCCTCTTTTGAAACTCTTTTTAACCACAGAGGCACAGAGACACAGAGAAATCCTTTTTTAATGTTAAGACTTTTATCTTTTTACTTTTGTCTTTTGTCTTGTCCCATTCTGACTACTGACTGAATTCTGACTCCTCTTTTGAAACTCTTTTTAACCACAGAGGCACAGAGAC
>CAIKZE010000424.1 GCA_903831825.1 uncultured Lentisphaeria bacterium
TAATTTTAACATGGATACCGTCCTTTCGGGCTGCTTGCCCGGGTTTGTGTTTAAAGAACGGTATCTTTTTTATTGTCAAAACGCCAGCAAAATTACTGTTTTTTCCGTATTTCTCGCCGCAAATGCGGCTCAGTTCAAGGGTTCGGCAGTTCCATTAAAAGCGCATATGCGTTTTTTAGCTTTGCGGCACAAACGCTTACTGCATTAAGCGACTGGAAATTGCTTTTAGTGATTATGCTCGGGCTTTCAATTAAGCCTTTGCGGGTTTGGATTATAATGTTTTTGTCGATTACTGGATTCGTTCTGGTTTCGGCATTGATTTTCAGAGCCGGACCGGCAAGAACATATTTACCCTTAACTCCATTAATCTGCATAACTGCCGCATGTGTGGTAGTTAGCCTTGACGAGTTTATTATGAACAAGGCCGGTAAGAAGCTCGGAGTCGTATTTTTTATAATGGCCGGCTTAATTCCAGTCCTCGGTTTTTCCGCTAATCTTGATTCCTGGGAGCCGCCGGATTGGAAAATGGTGTTTACTAAAATCAAGGATTTGCCGGGCAATTATTATTTGGTTTATCCGCTGAATGAGTCTTATCCGCTATGGTTCAACAACAAACCCGGTATCATTAAAGATATTTATGCCAGAGCAATGAATATCTCGGGAAATAGTTTTTTCGTCAGTGTCAGCAATAATGGAGAAATTCAGGGAAAAAGAGCAGACGAATCTCAATTATGGATTAAGCCTCCAGCAACTGCGCAAAAAATTGACTTTGGTTACAAGGATCTGCAAGGCCTGGTATATCGCCTGAAAAAACCTGTACAGGATATAAAGCCGGAGAAAAAAGTAATTGTCGCATATATTCCTATACAAGAACAACAGTCGGCTAATATTATAAGAGAATTTTTATGGAGAGACCCGCAAAATGAATGGTTGCTGCTTAATGAGTGGCTGAACTGTCCTTTTAATCAAAATGGAAAGCCGTTCATAGCATATGTCATGATTTCTGAAAAAAATCAATATAGGCCATCGGATTTAAATACCATCGAAGAAAAAAATCCCGGCAAGGTACTATTTTTTTATCTGGATAATTTCAATCCCTAAAATTATATGCGGATTTCCGCGAGCCCATATGCCTTTTTTTGTTTTTTCCGGTTTGCAGGATTGACGGACTGGATTTATTTTAACCTGATAGATGCATTTACTAATACCGATTCGCAATCTTTACTTGCTTTAAGATTGCGATTCGGTATAATATGTTAAATTTTTAAAATTTAACGAATAATAGAAAAGGTGAACTATGAAAGAGAAGCTGGACCACAAGAATCTGCCGGACAAAAATGGCTATTTCGGGGAATACGGCGGACAGTTGATTCCGGAGTATCTGATCAAAATAATGAACGAGATCAATGATGCGTATCTGGAAATCAAGGACAGCAAAAAATTTCAGGATGAGCTGAATTATCTCTATAAATACTATGTCGGCCGCCCCAGCCCGATATATCACACCAAACGGCTGAGCGAGTTTGCCGGCGGTGCCCAGATATATCTGAAACGCGAAGATTTGAACCATACCGGCGCGCATAAAATCAATCATTGCCTGGGCGAAGCGCTGCTGGCTAAATTCATGAAGAAGAAAAAAGTCATCGCCGAAACCGGCGCCGGACAGCATGGCGTTGCTCTGGCGACAGCCTGCGCCCTGCTCGGTCTGGAATGTGAAATTCACATGGGCGAAGTTGATATCAAAAAAGAGCATCCCAATGTCGTAAAGATGAAGATTCTCGGCGCCAGGGTAGTACCGGTCAGTCGCGGCACCGCCACATTGAAAGACGCAGTTGACAGCGCCTTCGAGGAATTGCTCAAAGACCCGCAGAATTTCTTCTATGCCATCGGCTCCGTCGTCGGGCCGCATCCGTTTCCGATGATGGTCCGCGATTTCCAGAGCATCGTCGGGCGGGAAGCCAGAGCGCAGTTCCTGGAAATGACGGGGAAACTGCCGGATTACGCGATCGCCTGCGTCGGCGGCGGCAGCAACGCCATGGGACTTTTCACCGCTTTTCTGCATGATCTGGACGTAAAACTTATCGGCGTCGAGCCGGCCGGGCTGGGGCTTGATACCAACGATCATGCCGCAACCCTGACCAAAGGCACCAAGGGCAGCATTCACGGTTTTAAATGTTATGTGCTGCAAGACGAAAAAGGCAATCCGCTTCCGGTTTATTCCATCGCTTCCGGGCTGGATTATCCCGGCGTCGGGCCGCAGCACTGCCTGTTGAAAGATATTAAGCGCGCCCAGTATGTGTCCTGCACCGACGACGAATGCCTGGATATGTTTATGCGGCTGTCGCGCCTGGAAGGAATTATTCCGGCGCTGGAAAGTTCCCATGCCGTGGCGTATGCCGCCAAACTCGCCGGCACCCTCGGCAAGGATGTCAATATCCTGGTGAACCTGAGCGGCAGAGGCGACAAAGACGCCGATTTCGTTGCCAAAAAGCTCAAGATACATTGAGCATAATTGATTAACGCGGTGGCGAAATGCCGTTTGCCGCGTTATTTTAGTAACGTTGAGATGCGGCATTTAAACAAGGGGTTGTTGTATGAACAGAAAAGATTATATCAGCGACGGGCTTATTCATATCAGAGACCGTCTGAAAACCTATGAAAAAGGCAATGAGCATGATACTTCGACCCTCCCGCAAATCTCCGATGAGCAGATCGCCCGGACGGAAAGAGGCGAACCGGAAAAGTCAACTGAACCTGACAGAAAATTCATCCGCGCTCTGAGAAGGCGGCACGACGAATATCTGAAGTCCAGGAAAGACCTGCATAACAAGATTATTGAAGCGATGGCGGTGCTGCCGGAAGAGCAGAAAAAATTTAAATTCTATGAGGAAGAAACCGCCGGAATGCATGAACTCTGCCGGAAAATGTCCGAAGAAATTAATGAACTTGCGGAAAAAGACGAACAGAGTGAAAACGATTCCGCCGTTCTCGCCGAGGCCTGCCGGAAAATTGAAAATGCGCGGCTGGAATTTATCCGCCAGACCGCCCGGTACAAGAAAATAATGCCGCATGAAGGCCATCCCGGCGGCGGCTCAAAAAGTTCGTTATTGCCGGACATCAATTCCATGACTTTTGTGCAGTTATTCCGCCTGGGATTCGCGTTCAGCCTGCCGGTGGCAATCGCGCTTTTTCTGACGGCCCTGATTATAAGCGTCGTTATTTATTTCTCAATGGGCGCGGGCGGGTACTGATCATGGCCTTGCACACCCATACTTCTAAAAGCTACAGCCGGAAAAACCTGCTCCGCTATATTCATACCCAAAGCTATTCCCGAATCTCCGGCTTCAAAGGGGTAAAAGCCCATGAAGGCACTGCCCGCAAGCGCGTTTTGACCATTATAACCGCCATTGTCCTGATGACCGTGGGACTGATATTTGTTTTCTCCTGATTTTTTATTCGCTTAAAAAAGAAGATTGGCAGACTATTTAGGGGAGTGCCAGAAAATGACCGATTCCAATAATCCATTGCTGGAACTGTCCGCAGTTTCCCGTTCCTATCCTGAACCGGCAGGCCGGATCCCGGTATTGACCGGCATTGACCTGTCTGTCAAGCCTGGAGAATGGGTCGCGGTAACCGGACCTTCAGGTTCGGGCAAAACTACGCTGTTGAACCTGATTGCCCTGCTTGACACACCGGACAGCGGCAGTATCAAACTTGACGGGCGCGAAATTGCCGGACTGCCGGAAGACCAGGCGGCGGAATTGCGCGCGCGCCGGCTTGGAATGGTTTTTCAACTCCACCATCTGCTGCCGCAATGTTCAGCGCTGGAAAATGTTCTGCTGCCGACCATTCCTGCCGGAATTGACGGTGAAACCGCGATGGAACGGGCCAAATCATTATTGCGCCGGATCGGGCTGGAATCGCGGATGAACCACTTCCCGGCCCAGTTATCCGGCGGAGAATGTCAGCGGGTGGCGGTGGCGCGCGCGCTGATCAACTCGCCAAGTCTGCTGCTGGCGGACGAGCCCACCGGCGCGCTGGACCTTCACGCGACTGACGCATTGCTCGAACTGCTGGCCGGTTTCCACCGCGACGGCATGACCATCCTGATGGTCACGCATTCTGAACGCGCCGCCGCTGCGGCACAGCGGCGTTATGTGCTCCGTAACGGAACGCTTGCCCAATCTTAATCTCTAGCAGCCTGTCGGACTTTTTTTTCAAAGGCCATATAGCATGAAAATTGTGTAGTGATATATTACGATCAAAAAGGATTTACGATGGGAGCGAAGTTTGTGAATGTGGACCGGGACACGCCGATGATGTTTCCACCA
>CAIKZE010000425.1 GCA_903831825.1 uncultured Lentisphaeria bacterium
AATTTTAACATGGATACCGTCCTTTCGGGCTGCTTGCCCGGGTTTGTGTTTAAAGAACGGTATCTTTTTTATTGTCAAAACGCCAGCAAAATTACTGTTTTTTCCGTATTTCTCGCCGCAAATGCGGCTCAGTTCAAGGATGCACTGAATGCAATTAGCCATATCAAGCATTTGATGGTCGATGAATACCAAGATGTAAATCCTGTACAAGAAGCTCTTATTTGTAAAATTCATGATAATAATTCTACTTCGCTTTTTGTAGTAGGAGATGATGATCAGGCCATTTATGCATGGCGAGGGGCCGATGTTGGTAATATTATAAATTTTGCAACTAGATATCCGCATAGTTCAACACATGAACTCTCTCAAAATTTTCGCAGTACAGAACCAATTGTGAATGCTGCAAATGCGTTTATTCAATCACAACTGGGTGCTAGGCGTTTACCCAAGAAGCCTATTGCTGCTAAAAACAGCCATCCACAGGATTTTAGAGTCCTCTGGTTTCAGGAAAGAGCAGAAGAAGCAAAATGGATAGCAACGCAAATTCAGTCCCTGCTTGGCACGGAATATGTAGAATCAAATGGAGAACAACGCGGTTTAACTCCTGGAGATTTTGCCATATTAATGCGCTCGACAAGAACACCAGAATCCAACGGCGGCGCACCGCGTCACGCTGCATTTACCGAGGCTCTAAAAGCAAATAATATCCTATTTAGCCTTGAAGCTGGCGGTGGCCCTTTTGAGCGTCCGCAAGTGTCTGCCTTGCGTAATTCATTTGAATTATTAAGGAATGGTAACCCTGATCGAACTACGGTTAAAACTTTTTTTGACGATGAAGTATGCCAGGCGTACCCTCATGCTGATTTTAATAATTTAACGGAGGTTTTTTCGCAATGGGGAAGAGATATCCATCGACCAATTGGAACCAGTAGACAACGTCTTTATCCTCAAAAATTAGTATATGATTTACTAGAAGCCTTTAGAATAGTAGATACTAATTGGGGACAAAGCCAAGATGCGATTATGCGAGATATCGGTTTGTTCAGTCGCATGATCCTGGATATTGAATCTGTATATATGAGTGTTGATTCAGCTCAGCGGTTTAGCGAGATATTAAATTTTCTTCAAAATTCTGCAGAAACTGGATATGATGTTTCTACCGATGATTTTTTGTTAAAACCGGATTCCGTAACTGTTTCTACTGTTCACAAAATGAAAGGACTAGAATTTCCATGTGTTTTCATCGTGGATGTGGAAAATCAAAGATTTCCTAAGAACCGTAGCAGTTACTCAGGGCAGCTCCCCAATGTGATAATTAATTCTGCCATAGCGAGAGGCGCATATCAGAGTACTCCAGAAGAAGAAGTAAGACTTTTTTACACTGCGATAACAAGGGCAGAACGTTACTTATATGTATCGGGGTCAGCTAATACTCCTGGCGCGAAACGTGTTAAAAAACCATCAGTATTCTCGCTGTCATTAGAAAGCTCATCTATATCCAGAGACTTCAATGCAATAATACCCAATTTGAAGAGATGCCATCCTAAACGTCGCATTGCAGATGAAGATTTACCTACTAGTTTTTCTGAGTTAAGATATTATTTACGCTGCCCGAAAGAATATCAGTTTAGGCAGTGCTATGGCTTCAGTCCGTCGGTACCACCTCTGTTCGGTTATGGACGAGCAGTACATACGGCTATTGAAAGATTACATCAGCAATTCCCCAATAAAGTCCCGACAAAGGTAGATATTGAAAAATTGATAGAAGATTCTTTTCATCTGAAGCATGTTCCTCCAAGTAATACTTCTGTGCCGGGAGCATATGAAAATGCTAAAAACCGTGCAATTGAGATTACGCAGGCTTATGTTAACAAATTTAAAGATGATTTTACTCGTAGTCGTCAAGTAGAAGCGAGATTTGAAATCCCGGCGCAAAACTGTGTTATCACTGGCGCTATAGACTTACTTTTAAAAGAGAACTCATCCGGTGAACTTCAGGATGCTGCCGTAATTGACTACAAAACTATGGCAGGAGGAAGCGACCCTGATGAAAATCCAAAGTTAGATTGGCCTGAATTGGCTCTTCAGGTACAATTATATGCTAACGCTGCCACTAGAGTTTTAGGCGAAAAAGCTAAGACAGGTCACGTCCATTTACTTAAAGATAATCAACGTATTGCCGTTCCCATCACTGATGAGGCAATCACGGCTGCCACGAAAAATATTGAATGGGCGGTAAATGGTATTTTGCATCAGGATTTTCCAATGCGTCCGGCTTGTAAGAAATGTGAAGGATGTGATTTCAGTGTTTTGTGCTGTAAAAAAATGGAAAAAATTATTTTTTCATCTACAAATCCACCTAAAATACATTTATCGCAAGGTAAATATGACTGTGCAGGGGCATTGAAAGAAGACGCATAGTAAATGCGAGATATGACATATGTTATTCCGAGCCTATTGCTTCGGGCCATGTGCTTTGCGCTTGTTCAAAGCTTTTATAGCCGTAATCAATAATTTCGGCTCGATTATCGACGATAAGGCAAATACAATACATGCAATCATTGCCCTCGGAATCACATTGCAGCGAACTGTATTCGCCGCAGTAACTTTCCAGCTTCAAAATGTAATATTTCTTTTTCGACATAATTGTTCTCCCTTTACTATGGGGAAGAATATAAATCCGGAAATGGAATATCCCAAAATGGGATATTGTGAAGAAAAAAGCAAATCTTGAAATACAGAAGAATTTAATGCAAAGGCGCGAAGACGCGAAGAAGAATCGGGAAGGAATATCCAATATCCAACACGGAATGTCCAACCGATGAAGGAAAAGCCAAATACAGAAAACTTTAACGCAAAGACGCGAAGGCGCGAAGAAGAGAGTTTTTAAAGTTTGGCATCGCCAAATTTTAAAAAGACTTTTTTGTCTTCCTTGGCGATTTTGCGCCTTTGCGTTAAAATTATGGGCTATCTGTAAAATAAAACAGCCGTGCGGGGTTGGCCGCACGGCTGTTGGGTTCGTTACTCTTACTCGATAATTATGTTTTTGTAGCCTTTGCCGGGAGGAATCATCGGCAGGACGTGCTCTTCGTAGCCGGTGTGAATGTCCAGCAGGAAGGGGCCTTTGGCGGCAAGCATTTCCTTGAGGGCCGGAACTAGGTCTTTTTCCTCATAGACTTCGCGTCCGGGGATCATGTAACCTTTGGCAATGGTGACAAAGTCCGGATAGGGGCGCTGGACGTAGTTGCTCTTTAGTTCGGTATTGCCGCGGCAGCTCCCGTAGAAGCGGTCTTCCCACTGGGCGACCATGCCGAGGTGCTGATTGTTGAGGATAATCATTTTGATGTCAATATCCTCATTATGGATGGTGCCGAGTTCCTGAATGTTCATCTGGAAACTGCCGTCGCCGTCAATGTTGATGACGAGTTTTTCGGGGCAGGCGATTTTGGCGCCCATCGCGGCGGGGAGTCCGAAGCCCATGCTGCCGAGGCCGCCGGAGGTCAGGTGATGGCGGGGATGTTTATGGGTGTAATACTGGGCGGCCCACATCTGATGCTGTCCGACGCCGGGCACGATGACGGCCTCGCCGTTGGTGAGTTCGCAGAGTTTCCGGATCACTTCCTGGGGCTGAACCTTGTCTTTCTTTTTCTTGAAAGTCAGGGGATATTTTTCTTTCCATTCTTTAATCTGCTGATGCCATTCGGCGTAATCCTGATGGATCGGCTCTTTGTTCAGTATTTCCAGGACTTCCTTGATGTTGGCGACGACGCCGATATTGGCCGGCTTGTTCTTGTTGATTTCGGACTGGTCGATGTCCACATGGACGATCACGGCGTTGACGGCGAAGTTTTGGGGGTTGCCGGTGACGCGGTCGTCGAAGCGGACGCCGAACGCCAGCAGCAGGTCGCACTCGTTCGCGGCGTAATTGGCGTAAACGGTGCCGTGCATGCCGAGCCAGCGCAGACAGAGGGGATGATCGCCGGGAATGGCGCCGACGCCCATCAGCGTGGTGGTGACGGGGATATTATAGGATTCGGCGAATTTGACCAGTTCGGCGGAAGCTTCGCCGGTAATGATGCCGCCGCCGATGTAGAGGCAGGGGCGTTTGCATTTGCGGATGGCTTCCCGGATGCGTTCGATGTCCTCCGGATTCGGGGGGCCGACTTTCTTGTAATAGGGCAACTGCATCGGGGCGTCGTAGTCCGGAACGCACAACTGCTGCTGCACGTTTTTGGGAATATCCACGACGACGGGGCCGGGGCGGTCGCTGTTGGCGATGTAAAAAGCTTCTTTCATGATGCGGGGGAGGTCGTTGGCGTCGAGCACCAGATAGCTGTGCTTGACGACAGGCCGGGTGATGCCGATGATGTCGGTTTCCTGGAAAGCGTTTTTGCCGATCAGTGCGGCGGGTACCTGTCCGGTGATGAAGACCACGGGAACGGAATCCATATAGGCGTCCGCGATGCCGGTGATCAGGTTGGTGGCGCCGGGTCCGCTGGTGGCCATGCAGACGCCGGTGATGCCGCTGACCCGCGCAAAGCCGTCGGCGGCAAACGCGCCGCCCTGCTCATGGCGGGGGAGGATGACGCGGATTTTGGATTTCTGAAGCGCCTGGTGGAGTTCCAGCGATTGGCCGCCGGGATACGCGAAAATGGTTTCCACCCCTTGTCGCTCCAGGCATTTTACCACAATTTCGCAACCTTTCAACATCTTGCCCTGTTCAGTTTCTTTAGTCATTACCTCTCCATCCCGTTTTGATACAATTACCCCATTAAATATTTTTTGCGGGGAAATCTACGTTAAACACCTTGCAGAAAAATCAGAAAAAATCGGAGTCCCGGCTTCAAAGCGCCGGGCGACGCACAGCAACTAAAATTTTCTGAACTCTTGTATTCATGATCAATACTATAAACCGGAATTAAAAAAAATACAATCCGGTTTGTAAGGGAATTTTCAAGAAAGTGGAGGGGAAGTTCTAAAGTTCTAAAGTTCTAAAGTTCTAAAGTGCGGGAGTTCTAAAGTGCGGGAGTTCTAAAGTACGGGAGTAGGGACGCGGGGAAGTTCTAAAGTTCGGTCCCGCTTGCGGGTCCCGCGAATGCGGGATCTAAAGTGCTAAAGCGCTAAAGCGCGGGAGGGGGAAGTTGGGGAGTTCTAAAGCTTGGATTTCCTGGATATGCTTGAGAAGATAGCAAGCAACTCTGAGGTTTCATTTTTTAACCAGATGAATTCACCGTGCTGTTTCTGAGTAAATTTCCATGTGAATTCCATTATTTCAATCCAATATAGAGTTTCTGCCGCTTCTTTCTCGACAATGCCAACTTTATGAGTAAAGTCATTTTTTGATTCGGCCCTATTTGCCTCCCGATAATTAGCCCCAATTGATGTTGCAGAACGCAATACCTGTTTAGAGATTATTCCATCAACCATTGAGCATTGAAAAGATTTCAAAAATAAAATAACTTTAATTGCATATTCTTTTGTTCGTATCTCCAAAACTTTTTTAAAATCTTTATTATTCATTATAATAATTTTCCGAGTATTTCCCAATTAATTTCTGCATTTCTGCACTCAATAACTTTAGAACTCCCGAACTTCTGCATTTCTGCACTCAATAACTTTAGAACTCTCGAACTTCTGCATTTCTGCACTCAATAACTTTAGAACTTTAGAACTCCAGAACTTTAGAACTTTACTTCATGGCTTCGAAGATCAGATTTTTCTTCCAGTTAGTTTTAGGCTTGTGCAGCAGAAACAACTCGCCCTGGGAATCCAGCACCAGAATGCCTGCCGGGATCGCCATCAGATTGAGGATATCTCCCCGGGTGGACGGCTGCATGGCTTTGGGGGTGCAGACGCCGGCCGGGTCAAACTTGGGAACAGTATAAAATGCAAGCGTACTTTTTACCGCGGTTTCCGCAATCAGGCGCTTGTTCGGTTTATCGTAAACCAGAATATTGCCGGCATTGTGCGCCAGCATCCGGATTTGGCCCGCGCCGGCCCAGATGATATCTTTACCGTTGGCGGACGCCGCGAACAGGCTGCCGTCCTCATTGCACAAAACAAGATTGTCGGGGGTGAAGTCGGAAGGGAGTTCCTTTTCATTAATCGGAGTACTCTGTCCGTTGGTTATATTGAAAAACAACAATTTGCCTTTGCCCGCCGCCGCCAGAGTGACGCCGTCGTCCGCCGCCGCCAGCACTCCGCCTTTGAACTTTGTTTCCAGAACAGAGGGGTCCAGCGCGAGATTGGTCAGGTCGAAAACATAAATTTTGACCGACTCGGCGGTTTTTATCATGAGCTTGTTGTCCGGCATTGCCGCCAGTCCGGTTATTTTGCTGTTGAATGTCGGAGTTTCGGAACCTTTCGCCCCGGTTTTCAGATTAAGCGTGAAAGCTTTGATTTCCTGTTTGAACACCGGCTGCGGTTCCTGGACACAGATTGCGGAGTCGGCGTCGGGCAATAAAATAAACTGCGAGATTCTGATTTCCGGAATCTCGATAATCCTGATACATTTGTAATTGTAAGTGTTGAGCAGCACCAGTCTGCTGCTGAACGGGCCATTGGTTTTGCCGGTGACTTCCGCGATGGCCAGGACGCTGCCGTCCGGGCTGAATTTCGAATCCGGCAGGCGCGGGCCGCCGGAACCTTCAAAATACCATTTGGGTACCCATTCAAAACCTTTGCTTCTATCTGCAATATGCGCCGCGAAACAATCCGGCGGAGTATTTTCCAGCAGATTGGGCGAGGCGCTGTTTTCGATGATGAGATTGTCTTTGGGGTCTTCGACTTTAGGACGGTCTCTGTCGCTTTCCGCGTTTCTGATTTTAAGTCCGGCGTCCTCTGAATTTTTGATGGAATTACTTTCCGCAGCGCAGACAAATCCCGCCGTCAGCAGGGCCGCAACAGCGCAGACAAATATTTTAAACATAATTCCAGTTCTCCGGGGGCTTATTGCTTGACCTCTTTATCCTTGTCCTGGTCGGTTGGCGGATTGTAGAATAATATGATTTCGACCAGGCTCCACAACCATACAATCACTCCGGCGGCAATCGCGATTATCAACGGCACCGCATTGATTTTAGGGAATGCGCTGGTGGTAACATCACTCAAGGCGTAATTGATGATCGGCAGCAGGAGTTCCATAAAACCCCAGGCGATGGCGGCGATGAAGAGCAGTAATTCAAGTATGCCGCGGAAATACCATTTCAACGCAAGTTGTCCGATGCCGGGCGCCAGCAGGTTCAGGCCCAAATAAAATAGTCTGCTTCTGTTGTTCATTTCGCATTCCAGTCGGTTATGAATTTTATAGGAACTGTTATAATGTTAAATTTAGCGCAATTCACCGGTATTGCAAAATATCGTTCATGCTGAAACTAATGTTTTGATGACGTTTTTTCAGTTTTTGCTTGAAAAAACGGTATTTTTGTGTCAAATTGTCTCAGGTGTTGTGATTGATGGAGTGAGACAGTCAATCGCGGTTATAGAGGCGGACTTTGCCCGCAACCCGGAAGTCAGCGGGAGACTGCGATACTCGCAGTTTTAGGAAATAAGGAACTCTCAGGAATTTGAAAAATTTTTCAAAGGAAAAAAGCGGAGTTTCAAAAGAGAATAAATGAAGACTAAAGAATAAAGCCGGAAATCAGGAGATGGGAGAAATGAAAATAAGCGGTAAAAGAATTCCAGGATTTGATGGTTATGCTTCTATTCTGAATTTTGATTTCTGTCTACCATTCTGACTTCTGAATTCCGGATTTATGAAATATAAAAACTAATGATATTGGCGGAATAAATCAATGATATCGAAAAAAAGTTTTCTGGACCGTTTTCTGGAACGGGTGGATTCGATAGATTCCAACAGCGTTCAGGCATATATCCTGCGGCTCTCCCGCGAGAAAGGCTTTCTGGAAACGATATTCAACGCGATCCAGGAAGGGATTCTGGTGGTTGACCGGCGGCTGAAGATCCGCTATCACAACAAGGCGGCCAAAGAGCTGCTGGGGCTGCCGGACGAGCTTAACGATTTAAGGATTTCCCAGTTTCTGCGGAATGTGGACTGGCATCGCATTCTCAAGGAGGACGAAGAAGAATGGTTCCGGGTTTCCAGACAGGAGATTGAGATTCTGTATCCGGTCCATCGCTATTTGCAGTTTTACCTGGTGCCGACCGAGGAAAAAGACGGTTACGCGACAGTCATTCTACGGGACGTCACAGAGACCAGGGACCGCACCATCGAGGAGCTGGAGACCGAAAAGATTCAGGCGATATCCATGCTGGCCGCCAGCGTTGCCCACGAGATCGGCAACCCGCTGAACAGCCTTTATCTGAATATGCAGCTTCTCCAGCGGATGTTTGCCGATAAATCCAGGAAAGCTTTTGACCGGGAGGCCGCCGCTGAAATGGTTAAAGCGGCCAAAAATGAAGTCGAACGGCTGGATAATATCATCAACCAGTTCCTGCATGCGATCCGTCCGGGCCGCACACAGATGGTTCCGGTGGATATGAAAACCCTGATTATTGAAACCTTGAATTTTATGCGTCAGGAAATTGAAAACCGGGCCGTCAGCGTGAAATGCGAATGGCCGGAAGTGCTGCCGAAAGTTTCAGGTGATCCCGCCCAGTTGAAGCAGGCCTTTTACAATATTCTGAAGAATGCCGTGCAGGCCATGCCGGAAGGCGGCGGGATTGATGTGATCTGTTCGTACGACGAAGACTGGCTGGAACTGGAATTTGCCGATACCGGTCTCGGCATCAGCGCCGGAAACCTGAGCAGAATCTTTGAACCCTTTCAGACCTTTAAAAAGGAAGGCACCGGCCTGGGCATGATGGTCATTGAACGCATCGCCAGGGAACACGGCGCCGAACTTAGTCTGCAAACCACGGAAGGCAAGGGAACTTCGATTGTCATCAAATTTCCGCGCCACGGCAAACGCATCCGGGTGCTGCCCGAACCCAAAGATGACGGCCTGCTTACAGGTTAATAACATAGTGAAAAGATAAAAGACAAAAGTAAAAAGACAAAAGTGAATAGTGAATAGTGAATAGTGAAAAGTGAATAGTGAATAGTGAATAGTGAATAGTGAATAGTGAATAGTGAATAGTGACCAATCACTAATCACTAATCACCAATCACCATGCTAAATATTAAACAGGATTGAGGACGAAATGGATACGCATAAAAATGATCAGATCGTGCTGGATGTTACCTCCAGCGCATTTATCGGCGATGCCGGGTATAAGAATTTGCTGGAATGCCGGCAAGCTTGTGAACAGCATGGTTTTACTTTCGGCATCCAGTTGCATAATACCGCGACCAGCGAGGAAATCGAACGGATTGTCGGTTTCGGCGTGCCGATGAGCGCTCATGCGCCGCTGCTTTCAGAGTATGGGATCAATCTCGCCGCCAAAGACGCCGATTTGAGTTTGATTGAACTGCGCCGGAACGCGGAAATCATGCGCCGGCACAAAATGACCCGGGCCGTTTTTCACGGCTTCGTGATGACCGATCTGCCGGTTCCGTCCTTTGGCCGCGGCCGTTCTTATGACGAGTCCATGAGCCGGATATTCCGTCCGGAAATGTCGATTGACGGCAAATCCCGCATCTGCGGCGATTTTCTGAACACTGAAGAATACGCGCTGCGGCGGGAATGGGTGAAACAGCGGCTGGAGTTTATCCGCCACGAATTTCCCGACTTGTTATTTTGCATCGAGAATGATTTTCCGGCTTATGGTTCGGCAAATTTGTTTGCCGGCGACAGCGCCGCATCGTTCGGTCATCCGATCTGCCTGGATACCTGCCATCTATGGGCTGCCGCGTTTATTTATGACCGTGATTTTCATCATGAGGCGCTGGAGTTCCTGAATAAATGCGATGTGCAAATGGTTCATCTGCACGCCTCGCCGTTTACGCCGGATACGGTTAAAACGGAATGGGGCGACGGACATCTGCCGCTGTCAATTCCAAACATCATGGATCTGCCGCGTTTTGTCCGCAACTGCCGCAGAGCCGGGGTGAAACATTTTGTGCTGGAAATAATCAAGGCCACGCCGGATGACATTCATGCGTTTGCCGGAATGTGGAACAGTTAAAACAGGCAGGGAGCAACAGGATTATGATTGCAAAAAAGAACAGTCAGCCGGCGATTCTGATCGTGGATGATGAGCGGAACACCCGCGAAGCGCTGGCGCGTTATCTCCGCCCGAAATATGAAGTCACCATGGCGGAAGACGGGATCCGGGGCATCAACCTCGTCCAGCGCAATGATTATGATTTGATCCTTACCGATTTGCGCATGCCCGGCGCCGACGGGATGAGCGTGCTTGACGCGGCGCTGAAGAAAAAATCCCCGCCGCCGTGCATTGTTTTTACCGCATACGGTTCGATTGAGTCCGCGGTAAACGCGGTTAAGGGCGGGGCCTTTGATTTTGTTACCAAGCCGGTTAATCTTGACCGCCTGGAAATAGTTATTAACCGGGCGCTGGAATCGAAGATGCTGAAAGATGAAAACCGTATGCTCAGAAAGAAACTCCGCAACGAGTTTGAAATTGACTGCATTGTCGCGAAATCCGGCCCGATGCAGGAAGTGCTGGAAACCGTGCGGCAGGTGGCCCCGACCCGTTCCACAATATTGATAACCGGGGAGAGCGGTTCCGGCAAGGAAGTCATCGCCCAGGCCATCCACCAGATCAGCGGTAGAAAAGGCCCGCTGATGGCGGTGCATTGCGCCGCATTGCCGCCGACGCTGCTGGAGTCTGAACTTTTCGGACACGAAAAAGGCGCTTTTACCGGCGCGGTCGAACAGAAAAAAGGGCGGTTTGAACTGGCGGACAACGGCACGCTGTTTCTTGACGAAATCGGCGAAATCGAACCGCAGATACAGGTAAAGCTGTTGCGCGTACTGGAAACCCGCACTTTCGAGCGGGTGGGAGGCGTCGAGCAGGTGTTCACCGACACCCGGCTGATTTCGGCCACCAACCGCGATTTGCGCAATATGGTGGCGGAAGGAAAATTCCGGGAAGACCTGTTTTACCGCCTGGATGTGGTCAATATCCATATTCCTCCGCTGCGGGAACGGCAGGAGGATATTCCGATCCTGGTAAAAACTTTTATCGACGAATTCGCGGCGGATAACGGGAAGGGGCGGCAGAGCATTTCCGAAGAGGCGCTGAGCGTACTTTGCAGCTACAAATGGCCCGGTAATATCCGCGAACTGCGCAACTGCATTGAACGGATGGTGGTGCTCAGCCGCGGCCCGCTGCTGCAACTGGACAATGTTCCGGTCGGGATTCGCTCCGGCGATGCCGGCGCTCCGGCGGCAATATCCTCGCCGACGCTGGATCTGAACCGCAATGAAAAAATGCTGATCCTTAAAGCGCTTGAAGAATGCGGCGGCAATCGCACCAAGGCTGCTGACAAGCTTGGCATCAGCCGCCGGACCCTGCATCGTAAATTGAAAGAATATTCGATAAATTGAGTTTAAAACATGAATGAGAAAAAATTAAAAATTCTGGTGTTCGGGGCAGGGGGCGTGGGCGCTTATTTCGGAGGGCGGCTGGCCCAGGCCGGAGCTGAAGTTTCCACGGTCTGCCGTTCCGATTATGAAAGCGTCAGAAAGTTCGGCTACCGGATTGGCAGCGCCGCCGGTGATTTCGAGTTTTTCCCGGTTAAGGTATGCCATTCCGCGGCGGATTATCATGATGCCGCCGATGTAGTGATGGTAACGACCAAAGTCCTGCCGGGCGCCAGTGTGCCTGAACTCATCCGTCCGGCGGTATCGAAGAATACTTCGATTTTTATAATTCAGAACGGCATTGACGTGGAAGAAGAGTTTGCCACTGCGTTTCCCGGTAATGAGATCATCAGCGCTATTGCCTATATCGGGGTATTCCGCGAAGGCGACGGCAGAATCACTCATACAGGAGCGGGCAGACTGCGCGCCGGCATCTATCCTGAAAGCAAAGCTTCGCCACGCCTGGAACAACTCGCGGAACTCTTCAAAAAATCCAATGTCGAATGCGAAATCGTCAGTGACATTATCCGGGTGCGCTGGGAGAAACTGGTCTGGAATGTGCCGTTCAATCCGGTGTCAGTGCTGGCCGGAGGCGTGGATACTCAGGAAATGGTGAATAATCCGGAACTGGAGCAGCTTTGCCGCAACCTTATGCATGAGGTCTGCGCCGTCGCCAAAGCCTGCGGCAAGGAACTGGCGCATGACGCGGCGGAGAAAAACATAAACTACACGAGGACATTTCCATCATATAAAACCAGCATGCTGCTCGATTATGAAAACGGCAGGCCGCTGGAAGTTGACGCCATTCTCGGCAATGTTATCCGCAACGCGGACGTCCATAATGTTCCAATCCCGCATATCCGCGCCATTCACGCATTGCTGAGTTCCATTGACCGGAATTTAAATATAAGAAATTTGTAATTTAACAGGGATAAACAGGATATACAGGATAAATTATATAATGGTTCCGGTAATCCAGTGACTCTTGAAAGACTGAAGAATTTAACGCAAAGACGCGAAGGCGCGGAGAAGATAGTTTTTAAAGTTTGGCATAGCCAAATTTTAAAAAGACTTTTTTTTATTTTCCTTGGCGATTTTGCGCCTTTGCGTTAAAATAAATTTTAGGAAGTGCAATTATCATGCTCAGGATTTCGGAAAAAATCGCAATTCCGGATGAAGAACTGAAAGAGGAATTCTTTCAGTCTTCAGGCCCCGGCGGCCAGAATGTCAATAAAGTCGCCACCGCGGTGCGGTTGCGTTTCAATGTGCGGCATACCGCCGCGCTGCCCGAAGATGTCCGCCTGCGGCTGCTCAGCAAGGTCGGGCCGAGATTGACCAATGAAGGTGAACTGGCAATTGAGGCGCAGCGGTACCGTACCCAGAAGCAAAATCGCGAAGACGCCGCGGAACGCCTCGTTAACCTTATCCGCGGAGTTTTGACGCCGCCCAAGAAACGCCGTCCGACCCGTCCGACCAAAGCCTCCGTCAAGCGCCGGATTGATTCCAAGAAAAAACACGGCGTGATTAAAAAGCACCGCACCGCGAAATCATCCGACGATTGAGCTTAAAAACGTTCTTTTTGTAAAAGCGGTACAATCGGACATAAATTTCGGACCGCGCTATTTGCCTTCCATGCCGAGCCGGTTATTTAGAATCAGCCCGGTTTCGTGCCGTAAACTTTTAAGCGCTTCCTTTTCTGCTGTACTGGATGAAGTCATCAATTTCCCCGTCGCGTACTGGCGGCAGGCTTTTACAATACATCTGTATGTGCCCAGCAAATTGTCCTGGGAAGCTCCGATAGTGCGAATCTGTCGTCCAAAAGCCTTGCACTGTTCTTCCTTTTCCTCATCAGATATTTTTGCGTCAGCCAGCGCAATGACTTTTTCAGTTAATCCCGTACAATAAGCGGGAATTTTCATATTATTCTTTGCGTTAGCATAGTCCAGGGGAATTTGCGCCAATTCTTTTTCAAGCTCATTGAGTAACGGATTAAGCTGAGGATTAATCTGTTTTTGTTCTTCAAGCATTTTCTGCATCTTCTGCTGCCAGGTGACATATTCCTCGATTCGTTCGCGAACCGCCAGAACAAACATGTTCATCCGGTCAAACTCACCCTTGATCTGGTTCTTTTCTTTAATCGATTCGCTGCGATAAAAAATTTTTTCCACTTTTGCAGTGATGCCGCAAGTCGCCGGATATTTGTCTTTTGGAGAAGACATAACTTCAAGACGGTCATTCATTTCTTTTGGAAGCATTTTTTTCAGCGCATTTTTGGGCATGGTTATCCCGGACGGCGTTTTGTCATTTCCATTCAACGAGTAAATCAGGCAAGGGAAATCTCCGGCAACAGTTTTTTTATTCAACCCATCTAAAAAGGGCTTTTTCGCAAATACCTTGCCGTCACGGAAATAACATGGATAAATGAATCCGCCCAGACCTGAAGCCCAAGCTTGCCACGCGGAAGGTTGAGTGATGCCGATTCCTTCATTTCCCATCGCTATCCATGACAGTTTGGATTCCTTGGGAACTCTCTGCGCAAAATTCCAGGATTCGCAGGTGCTTTTGTCGGTATGAAAACCTTTGTTGAAGAACGTCGTCATCTTCCACTCCGCAGAAAATGGCGGTCTCCAGTTCAATTCCGCAAATTCGTCATAATTAAGTTTTTCGACAGTTTTATACCATCCCCCTTTGGCCGCAACTATTCCCAGCAGGAATTTACTTTTAACACAGGCGGACAAACTCATTGAATCAAAGCATTTAGCGCTTTGACTTTCTGAAATGCCAAGTTGCGGCGAATCCCATAACAGCGCCAGCATGGCGTCGCCGCCGTCAATCATGTTGACCAGAATAAAGTTATCCGACGGAATGTTGAATTTACTGACGGCAGTTGCTGCCGGATATTGCACAATAGAATCGGCCAGAAAATCCGGAATCAGCATCGCCTCACTTTTAATAGCCGCCGAGATGGATATTTTGCCCTGCGCAAAGTCAGATTCAACTTCGATGTATTCAAAGTCGTCTTTAACGGAATAAGTCACGGCCACGGTCAAACCGTCTGCAAAACCATAACGGACTTTTACTGCAACCAGCGCCGGCGTATCTTTGACAATTTCAAATGAATTGACGGATGCAGCGTTATCTTTCTGAAATGCGTTCAATGAAACAGCGCGGCATAAATGCCCTCCAAGCATATACGATAATACTGTCTGCTGCTTTTCTTTGGCAATATTCAAGACAATTTTGCCGTTTTGGATTTCAAGATTTTCTTCGGACTGTTTTACCGCGACAGCCGCAGACAGATTCAATCCGCCAATAATAAGCAGTCCGCTGATCACAACATGAATAATTGGTATTTTTTTACCGGCCATAATGATGCTCTATGGTTAATATTTAAATTTAGAAATGACGTTCACATAACAGTTTTTTAGAAAAGCCAGCCGGACGCGGTTTTTCCCATTATGTCGTCAATAATATCCCGCGGAACCCCAATTCTGCGCAAAAGCAATTCGTAATACTTCTGTGCATCCAGCATAATTCCGGGCGCGGTAAAATAAGCATCCGAACCCAGAAGCAGTTTTTTGAAGCCGGCAAATGTGCTGTCCACCTCCATGATACAACTTCCCAGCCACGATGCAAGTTCAGCGGGCTGAATAGCCATCCAACTGCCGTTGCCCGCCAGATCGGCATAAAGATTGGGATGAAGTTTTATCAACTCCGAGGCCTCTTTTCGGAAAAATGTCGTACCCAGGTGCGCCATGATTATTTTCAAATCGGGGAACGAACGGGCAATCCGGTCGAGATTAAGCGGGTTCATGTTTTTCAATAAAGGGCGGCGGGTGACTGCGTCTTTTTTACTGGGCCTGAAGGCCCCGGTGTGAAAGAGCACAGGCAGCTTGAGTTTTTCAGCTTTCTCATAAACCGGCATGTATAAATCATGGTCATAAGGGTAATATGGCGTGATGCATTTGAGTCCTTTAAAACCCTGTTCCGCGAATTTATCGATAACATCCGCGTCAATTTTATCCCATAAGTCCACAAACGCAAACGGGATTAAAAACTCAGGATATTGTTTTGCCGCTTTCAGAGTGGCGTCATTTGCCGGGTACTCGTGATCAGAACGCGGTCCTGCCGAGCAGATACAGGCGATTGTCTCAGACTTTTCACAGGTTTTTACAAAATTTTCAAGTTGTTCCGGATCCGTGCTGTTGATATGAGTATGTACATCGATTTTCATTATTAATCCTCCCTTTTTAATATTAGTATCTTTGTTTTAGACTTCCATGTTTTAAACGTTTATAAAATTGACATATTAAACAGTCTGTTTATCAATGACTTGCGCCATTGGTTTGTACGTCGCGGCAACCGTTCTGCTGTTTTTTGAGATTCTATTTCCCCTTCCGGCTTCCGATTATTAATATGCCGCTCCGCTGGAGCTAAAATCTATTTTATGGATTTTTAAGCTATTAATATGTCGCTCCTCTGGAGCTGTTTTCTGCCTTTTATTCTGAATTCTGACTCCTGAATTCTGAATTCCTGCTTTTGGGTTGCGGGCAAAACCCGCCTCAATTATCTAATGGGAATATTAATATTTCATGCGGTTCCACAATGGTTCTCAACTCATAACTATTGTTTTTCCGCTCTACTTTAGCTTCCTTGAAAGAGAAGATGTCATATAAGGTAGTTTTTTTCGGTTTCAATGAAATTCTTTTCAGCGTAATTGCCGTATCAACTGATTTGTCCCTGTGGCTGATCAGCATCAGGTATTGGCATGCGTCATTGCTGATGACCGCCGTTTCTATGCCTTCCTTACTGGAAACGGCATATGGTTCCAGCTTGCATTCAGCAGCGAGAAATGCCAGAAAAATTTCTCTAAGTTTCCCGTTTTCAACCCTGTCAAAATCAATCGGTATTTTTGTCGTAATTCCGCTTGGTATATTTTTATCCTGCCGGTAATCCGCGCCGATATCGCCGCCGATAACGCACAGAACGCCCTTATCCAGTCTGTTGACAGATTTTATGTAAGGCGCATATTTGGCGGCAGCGTTATTAGTTGAGAGAAGCTTGGAGAATTCCGGAACGGAGTTTGCTTCCCCCCACTCATTGAACACGGTTCTGGATGACGCGAATACAATGCCGCCATTTTTAATGAATTTCAGGATTTCACGCTGCACATCTTCTTCCATGTACGGGGCCGGCGGAATTACGAGGATTTTATATTTTGATATTTTTTCTTTCAGGAATTCGCTGTCCACCGGATCCATGCCGAAGCCGCAATCGGTCATGACGGCATACAACCCGTACATTTCTTTTCTGCTGCTTTCCTTCAGAAGGGCAGAGAGCCTGGGATAGTAAATCGCGACATTCCGGTCGGGCTTGCAAGACCATAATTCCTTGTAGTTCCTTGATTCACAGGCGGTCTCCGCTATTTTCATTGCTGATGCAAAAGGGGTAAAATCTGAATGCATAAGCGCGAAACTATGCCCCTCCTGCTCTGTGCCGGCGTTCAAATCGCCTTGATCCCATGAAAAATACGAGACAGCTTTTGCCCCATGCAGGAATGCTGTATAACCCCACTCTTTAACTTCTTCTGGATAGGTGCAATTAGAATGTGCGGGCGCGGCATGGTTGACCCAGTGTCCAATTTCTCCTATCCACACCTTTTCCCCGTTGGTTATACTTCGTCCGGTATCCAGATAACTGGCAATTGCCTGCCAGGGGAATTTATCGCGTCTGGCGGCATATATGTCAATCCCCGCCTCTTTGTAAATGCCGCCCGCTTTGGCCAGAAGATAGGGGTCAAGCGCGGACATGTCTGTATACATCTGATCCATGTCCGGCACCGGGCTGATTGGTCTGGTCGGGTCTGTTTCTTTCACAATATTCGTCAGATATGCTATATAATGAGCCAGCAGTATGTGTCTGTAAGTATTCCATTCCGCAGTATTCCAGACGTTCCTGGAATCTATGGTTATTTCTTCGAAACTTTTATAATTTGTTTTCCAGGTTTTATTTAATTTGTTTATATCCGCATATTTTTTTGCGAGATATTTCTTGAATGCCGCAACCACCAGCGGGGATGATTCATAAAAAGACGAGAGCGGATGAGATTCGCCCCAGATATCCCAATGCGAAATACACTTGTAGTTTTTATATTTTTCAATAAACTTTTTTAAAGATTTTTCCTGTTCCTTAACCCATTTTAATGGAATATCTTCCGGCGCTGCCGGAACCAGCCATTGCCCTTTATAAAGACTCCATTGTCCGCTGACAGTTTCATTTTGAAATTTGCCCTGCGTTTCCATCAGTCCTGAAAACTGATAATCCGGACGGTTAAAACAGAGCATTAACTCGATATTATTTTCTTCGAATAATTTTAAACGGTCATCCAGTCTGCGGTCAGCGTCAGGTTTGAAAAATGCGCTCCAGGCAAGACTGAGGCAGGAATTGCCAATGAAATTTATCCTCAATGCTTTGAGTGTTTCCAACGCCGGATTAATCTCATATGGAGTATAAGTCACTCCAATCCTAAAGTCGCCCGGCAAGCCTTGGATTGAATCTTTTATTGAATTCTTCCGCACTTTATTGATTTTGTCTGAAGCTGTTTCCAGGCAGGCAAAACCTTTTTTCAGGTAATCTATTTTTTTAAAACCATCAATAGTTCCGAGATTTCCAAGGTTCAAATATATGCCTGCCATATCAACGTCATTTTGAGCAGGCCGGTAGGCAAGCGCGTCTTTTTTTAGAGAATTGATGTCTTGCTGAGCCATATTAATTGAGCTCTGAAGCTTTTCCTGCTCTTTTTCCATTTTCCTGTTTAAAGCATTTTCAGCAAGTTTAATTTTATTATTCAGTTCATCCCAGGTATTTTTAAGGGAGACATAATTTGAAGCAGACGCTTCGCCTGATGCCGCGCTGGCAATTTTGCTCTGCAACTGTTTCAAATTTTCAAGAATATCAAGAAAGTCTGAGCATTCATTTTTATCCCTCCGGCTTAATTTTGCATTCAGGGACTCAATTTTTTCCTCAACATTCTTTTTTAAAGCTGACAATTGTTCCTTCGGCGTGAGGCCGGGAGGAATCGATTTATATTCTTGCCGTATTTCCGCCGGACTTAATGCGTAATCATATATCTTTACCTCATCGATTATGCCTTCAAAGAAATATGCCCGGCAACCTTCGCTGCTTATTATAATCGGACCTGATAAAAGCAGTTTCCCGACTTTATTCTTCGATTCGCAGATAAGGTTGCCATTCAGGTAAAGCGCTGTTTTTTCCCCGTTATAAGTTACTGCCGCGTAATTCCATTCATTTCGCATAACGCCATGCCCGTCAGCTTTGCAGTAACCATTATCCACGCTGAATGAACCCTGGATGTCATTACCTCCCATGTTCATTCTGTTTTTACATGATGCAGCCATAATGATATTCATAATTGAACCGGATGGCCGGGGCTTGAACCATACTGTCATTGATGCAGTCTTGTCAAGGTGTAAACTTGGGCTGTCAGGACAAATCACATATCCGCTTTTCCCGTCAAATTCAAGCCCTCCGCCGAATTTACCATCAGTTCGTTTTACCCCGTCAACCAGTTGTCCGTTATTTCCTTTACCGGAACTGTCTATCGCGGCATCGCCCCACCCCTCGTCGAAATGGTACCAAAGAACTGGCGGTCTGGGTATTCCTTCTTCACTGGCGGCAATGTTCAAGACAAACAATGCCGCCGTTAAAGTCCCTGATACAGTTTTCCAATGCTTAAACATTATAATCCTTCCTTGTTTATATTTATCTCGCACGGTGTGCCGTTTTAGCTGGAACTACTACTCGTTATCAGACGGCAGAGCGCAGCTTAACGCGAGGCCGTCGAAAGTGCGCGGTCACTCACCAGTTTTGAAGAACCACGTTATTTAATGTATAATATTCCATTCCCAGCGTATTGGTTTCTCTCATTGCCACCCCCGCCCCATGGCCATCGGCAAAAAAGGCATTTCCCTTCTGGTTGTGACGCAAATCCAAAAATCTTTGACTGTTATAACGCCCATAAATATGATACATTTGGCCTGCCGCGACGGCGGCGGAGGCAAGCGAATCCCCGAGAACTATTTGCGAACTGGGCCCTCGGGCGGTGTAAGGTATGCCGGAGGTCGCCTGAGTCGCCCACATGCTTAATTGACTGTTGTACTGCCATCCCCATACCCCGTACGTGTGGGCATAATCGAGGAACGTGTATGGACTCCGGGTGGGACACAATAAACAATTATAAGACCCCGTCACATATCTCAGCGAAACTAATGTTTGACTCCAATACATTCCGCTCGCGTCGATATAAATAGCAGGCATCCAGCCTCGCCAGTCATTCGCATATAATGAAAACGTCATCCCGGTCTGCTTAATGTTAGATAAACACTTTGCCGCCTTGGCCCGGTCCCGCGCGCTGTTCAGAGCCGGGAGCAGCATGCTGACCAAAATAACGATGATAGAAATTACGACCAGGAGTTCTATGAGCGTGAAACCATTCTTCGTGATTTTCATAATTAGTCCTTTTTTTAAAGCATCAGTTATCTAACGGGAATATTAAGACTTCATGCGGTTCCACAATGGTTTTCAATTCGGAAATATTGCTTTTCCGCTCCATTTTAGCTTCCTTGAAAGAAAAGATGTCATATAAGGTAGTTTTTTCCGGTTTCAATGGAATTCCCTTCAGCGTAATTACCGGCTTAACTGATTTATCCCTGTGACTGATCAGCATCAGGTATTTGCATGAGTCATTGCTGATAACTGCCGTTTCAATGCCTTCCTTACTGGAAACGGCATATGGTGCCAGCTTGCATTCAGCAGCAAGAAATGCCAGGAAAGTTTCTCTGAGTTTGCCGTTTTCCACCCGGTCAAAATCAATCGGGATTTTTGTCGTAATCCCGGTTGTTATATTTTTATCCTGTCTGTAATCCGTCCCTGTACTGTCACTTATAATACATAAAGTCCCCTTATCCAGTTTAGTGATAGATTTTATGTAAGGAGCATATTTAGAGACAGCATTATTTGCGGAAAGAATTTCAGATAATTCAGAAACGGCGTTTGCATCGCCCCATTCATTGAACAGGGTTCTGGATGACACAAATACAACACCGCCATTTTTTATAAATTTCAAAATTTCTATCTGTACATCCTCTTCAATATAAGGCGCCGGAGGAATTATAAGGATTTTATATTTTGATATTTTTTCTTTCAGGAAAGCGCTGTCTACCGAATCAATTCCGAACCCGCAATCACTCATAATGGCATGAAGTCCGTACATTTCTTTTGCGCTGCTTTTTTGCAGTAGCGCGGATAGTCTGGGATAGTAAATTGCAACATTCCTTTCAGGCTTGCAAGACCACAGCTCTTTGTAATTTCTCGCTTCGCAAGCTATTTCCGCTATTTTGACAGCTGTTTTAAAAGGTGTAAAATCCGAATGCATAAGCGTGAAACTTTCACCTTCCTGATCTTTTCCTGCCGTTGAATCGCCTTGACTCCACGCAAAATGAGAAACAGCCTTTGCTCCATGCAGGAATGCCGTATAAGTCCATTCTCTTGTCTCTTCCGGATATGTGCAATTAGAATGGGCAGGCGCGGCGGTATTGCACCAATGTCCCATTTCACCGATCCAAACTCTTGCGCCATTGCTCACACTTCTTGTTGTATCAAGATAACATGCAAGCATCTGCCAGGGGAACTTATCACGGCGGGCTGCATATATGTCAATACCGGCTTCTTTATAGATGCCGCCGGCTTTTGCCAGAAGATAAGGATCAAGAGCGGAAGTACCCGGATACATCTGGTACATGTCGGGAACCGGGCTTATGGGACGATCCGGATCTGTTTCTTTTACAATCTTTGTCAAATACGCTATATAATTAACTGGCAATATATGCCTGAAAGTATTCCATTCGGCATTATTCCAGATGTTTGCGGTATCTATTTTTATATCACTGAAGTTTTTGTAATCAGTTTTCCATGTTTTATTCAGCCTGGCAACATTTTCATATTTCTTTTCAAGATAGCTTCTATATGCATTTACAATCAACGGTGATGATGCGTAAAAAGGAGATAATGGATGGGTTTCGCCCCATACATCCCAATGTGAAACAGATTTATATTTCTTATATTTTTCAATAAAAATCTTCAGCATTTCTTCTTGTTTTTTGACCCATTTCAGAGGAATATCCGCCGGAGCTGCCGGAATCAGCCATGCGCCATTGTGAGATTGCCATTGCCCGAAAGCAGTTTCATCCTTAAATTTACCCTGCGCTTCCATCAACCCTGAAAACTGATAATCCGGCCGTATTAGAATAAGCATCATCTTAATTTTATTGTCTTCAAGCAGCTTTAAACGCTCATCCAATTTACTTTTGTCAGGATTGAAAAATGCATTCCAGGCCAAACCGGAACATGAATTACCCAGGAAAGATATCTTCATGGCCTTAAGAGTCTCGAATGCCGGAGTAATTTCATATGGAGTATAAGTAACTCCAACCATAAAATCGTCCGGCAAGCCTTTCATGGAATCCTTTATTGAATTCTTCTGTACTTTATTGATTTTTCCAGATGCTGTCTCCAGGCAGACAAATCCATTCTTCAAATAATTAATCTTTTTAAAGCCGTCAGCCGTTGCCAAATTTCCGAGATTCAGATATATACCTGCCATATCCGTATCAGTCTGAATCGCCCTGTAAGCAAGCGCCTTGTTTTTTAGAAAATTAATATCGTCCTGAACCTTATTGATTGCCGCCTGAAGCCTTATCTTTTCCTTTTCTGTTTTTGCGCTCAACGCGTTTTCCGCCAGTTGGATTTTATGGTTCAATTCGTCCCAGGTGTTTTTGAAAGAAGCATATTTTGAAGAAAGTTCTTTTTCCGCAGGATTAGGATTGTCGACTGAATACTTGTCAATATCAGTTTTTAATTGTTTTAATTTTTCAATAACTTCAAAAAAAGCAGAAAATTCCTTTTTATCCGCTTGCGCTAATTTAGCATTGAATAATTCAATCGTTTCCCCGGTATTCTTTTTTAAAACCGCCAGCTTTTCCGCCGTGGTAATCCCGGTCGGAATGGAATTGTATTCTCTCTGTATTTCCGCCGGACTTAAAGCATAGTCATATATTTTCACCTCATCTATTGCACCTTCGAAGAAAAACGCTCGCCGGTTTTCGCTGCCTATTATAATCGGACCGGAGAAAAGTAGTTTCCCTCCTTTATTTTTCGTTTCGCCTGTAAGCTTGCCATTCAGATAAAGCGTTGTTTTGTCGCCATTATATGTTATTACTGCATAATTCCACTCATTTTGTATAACTCCATTGCCGCTGGTTTTACAGTAAGCGTCATTCACACTGAATGAACCTTGGATTCCATTATCTCCCATTATGATCCTGTTTCTAAATGATGCCGCCATCATGATACTCATCGTTGACTGAGTTGCTTTAGGCTTAAACCATACTGTCATTGACGCCGTTTCGGCAAGGTGTAATGCCGGGCTGTCGGGACAAATCACATGTCCGCTTTTTCCATCAAATTCAAGTCCGCCGCCGAATTTTCCATCACCCCACTTCACGCCATCCACTAAATTGCCGTGATTTCCTTTGCCGGAACTGTCTATAACCACATTTCCCCAACTATCGTCAAAATGATACCAAAGTACCGGCGGCTTGAGTTCTCTCTCTTCACTTGCCGCAATGTTCAAGACAAACAGAGCTCCCGCTGCAATTCCTGATACAGTTTTCCAATGCTTAAACATTTAATCCTTCCTTGTTTCTATTCATTGTTGTGTGCAACTTTTTTTAAAGCTGATAAATTCTCGAATCGCAGGATTGGCTTGCCTTCTTGATAGTTATAATAACAGCTTAACTTTAAAAACCAGCAAGATTTTATTTCCCGGTCTGACAACATAAGATCATTGTATTCCTATAGCTTCCGCCGCCGGTGGTGATAGCCATTTCACATATTTGTCCTAGCCTTGCCGTTTTTGTTTTTAACGGGAAAACATAGATATAACCTTGCTAATTGAGCGGCTTGATTATATCCAGCGTTATATCATTATAGAATATTGAATCAGCATGTCCATCTGAATGTGATGCATTAATTTCTCTGAAGTGCCGGAAAGACAGGGCTCCTGTCCACCAACTATATAAAAAGCCTTCCCAATAAGCACCGCCGGAAGAGGTGGTATACGCTGTATCTGTAAGCATTACAACTTTAACTGGAATTTTATCCAGTTTATGAAAAGGCGTCAGCACAGAGTCGCCAACCAGTTCCTGATTATATCCATAAGACGGTTTTGGCACTTCAAATGCCTGTGGACAACAAACGATTTTGCTGAAGTTTTTGCTGCCGAGATAAGCTGGAAAATATAGAGGTTCGGACCGCCAGGTAAGTGTTCCCCACGCGCCTTTGCCGTAAGGAATCATCCATCCGGCATTATCATTTGCATACATGTTTTCCGCTAATCCCATTTGTTTTAAATTCCCCTTGCAGGATATTTTTCGTGCCCCTTCCCTGGCCTTGTTCAGCGCCGGCAGCAGCATGCTGACCAAAATAACGATAATAGAAATAACGACCAGGAGCTCTATGAGCGTGAAAACGTTTCTTTTCATTTTTTTGCCTCCTTTTACTTTATTTGAGTTAATAATACTGGCAGCCTTATTTGTTCTATTTTTGTCCGGTTTTCAGACAATAGTTTCGACTTGACCAGCTTCACGGCTTCTGCGCCCAGTTGAACAGATGGCTTGCCGGACTGTATAACGAATTTTTCTCTGATCCACGGCTGGGTAATGCTGTTTTCCCCGGCGAAGACAATGCCAGCTTTCAAATCTGATGTTCCGAGATCTTCCAGCATAATTCGTTCCGCAAATGAGCTCATAAAGTATACCGCATCGATTTTATCCTTTATATCGAGGAATCTTTGCTTAAGATGCCGGATTTCCGATTCTTTCCAATAATATATGAAATCCACTCCTGTCAATATATTTTCTGGATTTAACTTCAGGCCGTTTTCCTCCAATGCCTTAATGTATCCGCTTACCTGTTCCTTGGTGGAAGAAATGGCGGCGCCGGCGCCGACTATCGCGATATTGGATTTGCCTGAACTTATCAACCGTCGGGTTACTTCCCGGCAGGCGCTGAAATTGTCATATCCGACATAATTTACTGAGAGAGAATCAGGCAGACGGTCTATGCAGACGAGAGGCATGTCCGCTTCAATGATTTTTTTTAAAATGTCAAGATTATCCCGTCCGCCTTCATAATACAGAATAAGCGAGCCCCCAAGCTCTCCGTTCAGGTATTTTATTAAGCATTCTCTTTCCCGGCGTATAAAACCTTCTCTGGTTTTATTTTCTATCAGTTCATCATTTTTCAATAATATATGGTAACCGTCTTTTTCAGCTTCGGCCTGACATCCTTGAAAGAGAGGAGACGTTTCGGCGGAAGGAAGTATCAGCGTAATCAGTTTGCTTTTCTCAATTACGGCAAAGTTATTTGCCTCCGGCTTTTTTCTTATGAGGAATGTGCCATGACCTTTTACCGCGTTGAGAATTTTTTCTCTTTTCAGTTCAGAAATGGCTTTTGCCACTGTAAACCGGCTGGTGCCGAACATATGGGCAAGCTTTTCATGCTTAGGCAGCGCCTGGGTGGAATCATTCTGCCGGGCAAATTTAATTATTTCATCTTTTATTTGAATATGAAAAGGAACACCTGAATCTTTATCTATTTTTTTCATATTAATATTCATGCTTACACCGGCCTTACATTAAGCTTACATACGACTTACATAAGCTATTATAACCCAAACATTCCAGTTTGTCAAGTCCTCTTTTTTAACACATGGCGGGAAACGAACAATTTTTTATGATTTTGACATAACGGAGGCAGATTGCGGCAAGAAAAAACCCGGGGCTTTTGACGGCTCCGGGTTTGAATGCTTCTGAATATTTCAGATTAGCGGGCGTAGTACTCGACGACGCTCATGATATTGGCGTTGACCGGAATCTCAGAGATTTCCGGAATGCGCACGAGCGTGGCTTTCAATGCTTCGGTCTCGACCATGATATAGCCGGGAACGGTGCTATTGGTTTTCTTGGCAATTTCCGCAATGGCAGGAGACTTTTCCGCGTTAATGGTAACGCTCTGGCCTTCTTTCATCTGGTATGACGGACGGTCAACTTTGTGTCCCTCGACCAGGATGTGTCCATGGGTGATAAACTGCTTCGCCGCGAAAATGGTCGGAGCGAAACCGCTATGGTACAGGAACGCGTCCAAACGCTGTTCAATGTTGCGGATCAGTTTTTCGTTGGTCTTGCCTTCGCCCTGTTTCGCTCTCTGGAAAGCGAGTACGAGCTGTTTTTCAGAAATCGCGTAATGAGCGCGGAGTTTCTGCTTTTCCATCATCAGTTCACCGAATCCGGAAAGTTTCTTTTTACGGCCGGTTTTGCCGTGCTGCCCCGCGGGGTACGGACGTTTCGCGCTCGGACATTTGGGATCACTCCAAACGCACTGTCCGATTCTGCGACAGAATTTGTGTTTCGCCTGACTTGCAGTTGCCATCCCTTGCTCCTATTGGTTAAGAGTTATGTTTTATCCGGCTAAAGGTGTCAAGCACTAATAAAAGTGGGGCCTCTAGCCTTCATACTAAAAAAAGTCTATTAAGATAGCATCATGAATGGAAATCTTCAAGATTGTCATGTAAATTTTTTAGGGTTTTAAATAATAAGCAGAATTAAGGATATGTATGGACTGGTATAAAGTTGCGTTCAAAGGCGGCCGGCTGTCTTTGAAGATGTTTTTGGCCGCGGGATGTACCCTGATGATGATGGGCAGCGCTTCCGGGAAAGTTACCAACGGATTGGAAGTGTTTCTGGAACAGCATACCGATCTGGTTAAAGGCAAGCGGGTGGGGCTGCTGACCAATCAGACCGGCGTCAACTCGAACAAACAGGCTGCGGTTGACCTGTTCAAAGCCAACCCGAATATTAATTTGCAGGCGCTGTTCGCGCCGGAACACGGTATCCGCGGCGACATCAAGGCGGGAGAAAACGTCGGCACCACCCGTGATTCGAAAACCGGGCTGACCGTTTATTCGCTGTACGGCGGCAAAGATCACCGTCCGACCAAGGAATCCCTGGACAAGATTGACGTAATGATTTACAATATCCAGGATATCGGCTGCCGTTCCTATACTTACATCTGGCACATGGCCGAATGCATGAGGGGATGCGCGGCCGCCGGAAAACCGTTTATTGTACTGGACGTGCCCAACCCCATGGGCGCGCAGTCCATGGACGGGCCGATCATTGAAAATAAATTCCGCTCATTCATCGGACTCTATCCGATTCCATATTGTTACGGGCTGACCGCCGGCGAACTGGCGCGGTACCTGAACAAGGAGCACAATATCAACTGCAAACTTTATGTGGTTCCGATGGTCAACTATCGCCGCGATATGAGTTGGGCGGACACCGGTCTGCCCTGGGTGGCGACCTCTCCGAATGTGCCGAACGTGCGTTCAGCGCAAGACTACTGCATCACCGGCACCATCGGCACTCTGGGCCAGACCAATATCGGTCTGGGCTTTGCGCCGTTTGAAATCATTGCCACCCCGTGGATCGATGCCGATCATATGGCAACCTATCTCACGGCCCAGAAAATTCCCGGAATCCGGTTTGTTCCGTTCACCTATGTGCCGGAAAAAGGCTTCATGGCCGGGAAACTGATTCACGGCGTCAAAATCTCTGTCACTGATACCGCGAACTGCCGTCCGATCGTGGCGACAATCGCCATTCTTTGTTATCTCCAGAAATACTATTCCAAATATTTTAAATGGCAGCCGGAAAAATTCAACGGTTTTGATAAGGCCATCGGTACCGCGAAAGTCAGGGAAATGGTCATGGCCGGAGAGAACTATAAAACCATCATTGCCGCCTGGGATAGACCTTTAAGTAATTTCAGGGCAAGGGCTGCCCAGTATAAAATATACAAATAAAACGCGGAATATGGGAAGTATGGGATCGGACAATTGTTCGCAACGGCAAAGCATTTTGGGTAATGCTGCCCGAAATGGCTTTATTGTAGGGGCCGTCCGTCTCGTACGGCAATCTCCCGTTATTTTCAGAGCTTTCAAATTATGTCAATCGTCGAAGGTAGCAGGCATCCAAAATTCAGAGGTATAAGAAAATGGATAAGAATATAGTGGAACTGGCAGTAGTCATGCCTGTATACAATGAACAGGAAATTATCCGGCGGACCGTAACTGAATGGGAGTATCTGCTGAAACAGCTTGACATTAATTACGAATTCCACATTTACGACGATGGTTCCAAAGACAATACGCCGAAAATCCTCAAAGAACTGGCCGCCGCCAATCCTAAAATAATTCCACACTTCCAGCCCATGACCGGACACGGGCCTGCTTCATTGCTGGGATGCCGCGAAAATTCTGCTGCCAGATGGATTTTTCTGACTGATTCCGGCAGTGATGCCAGTTTCAAAAATTTCGGACGGATGTGGGGAATGCGCCGGACTTATTATTTCATCGTGGCCAGAAGAAAACGGACATTGGGAATTGAACATTTTATCATTTCCACTATTTGCAGTATAATAATAAAAATATTGTTCGGCCGCGGCATTTTCGATGTCAATTCGCCATGCCGCCTGATGTTCTGCCATGCATTCCGGGATATCTTTCAGATGATTCCGGAGAATACTTATGCTCCCAATCTGATTATCACCGGCGAAGCATGCCGCCGGCAGATCGCCTTGTGTGAACTGCAAATTGACTCCTACCACGCCAAGCCCGGCTCCGGTTACTATACCAAAGACATCACATTGATAACAGCGTTTAAGGCGTTGTTCCAGACCATAATGTTCCGTCTGAAAAACCTTCAATAAGGGTTACCAGCTTTCGCCGCGGTCGAAATTTCTGTAATTGATGGCTTCGAACAAGTGGTCTTCGCCGATATTGGGAGACTGGACGAGGTCGGCGATGGTGCGCGCCACTTTCAGTATCCGGTCATAGGCGCGGGGGCTCAAATGGAAATCATTGATCGCATGACGCAGCAACATCTGCTCTCCTGCTCCGATCCGGCAAAAATGCGGAAGGTCTTTGCTGGTCATGTGAGCATTGCAGTAAAAACCCAGGCTGGAAAATCTCTCCGACTGGATTGCTCTCGCGGCTTTGACGCGTTCGAGTATCTTGGCGCTGGGTTCGCCGCCGGGCGCGGCCAGCAATTCTTCCTGGTTCAAGTGGGGGACTTCCACATGCAGATCAATGCGGTCAAGCAGCGGTCCGGAAATTTTCCCCCGGTACTTTCTGACTTCATTCGGCTTGCACCGGCAGCCGAGCGCGGGATTCATCCTGCCGCACGGACACGGATTCATCGCCGCCACCAGCATGAACTTGGCGGGGAAAGTGAAACTTCCGGCGGCGCGGGCCACATTCACCATGCCGCTTTCCAGCGGCTGACGCAGGACTTCCAGCACATTTCTTTTAAATTCCGGCAGTTCGTCGAGAAACAGCACCCCGTTATGGGCCATGCTGATTTCACCGGGCGACGGATTTTTGCCGCCGCCGATCAAACCGACGTCGCTGATGGTATGGTGCGGCGAACGGAACGGCCGGCGGTTGAGCAGTGGCTGTCCGGAGGAGAGCAATCCGAGTACACTGTGAATGCGGCTGGTTTCCAGCGTTTCTGCCAGCGTCATGTGCGGCAGAATCCCGGCAAGCCGGGCGGCAATCATGCTCTTGCCGGTGCCGGGCGGCCCGATCATCAGGCTGTTATGCCCGCCGGCGGCGGCGATTTCCAGGGCGCGCCGGGCCATCGCCTGACCTTTGACTTCCGCAAAATCCGGGTCGCGACTGTTGTCGGCGCGAATATAGCTTTGCAGGTCCGCCTTGTACGGCAGCATCCCGCCTTCATTGAAATATTCCACGGCTTCACGCAAAGAACCGACCGGATAAACGGGAAAGCCGCCGGCCGCCAGCGCGGCTTCTTCGGCATTGAAATGCGGCACCAGCAGCGCTTCGAGTCCGGGTTCGGAACTGACCTTTACCGCGACCGGCAATGCGCCGCGTACCGCGCGGACGGAACCATCCAGCGCCAGTTCGCCGATGATGGCGGTTTTCGCCAGCTTGGTGCGGTCAATATAGCCGGTGGCGGCCAGCATCCCCAGCGCAATCGCCAGATCGAACGCCGCGCCTTCCTTCTTCAAATCGGCCGGGGCCAGATTAACCAGCGTGGCGCCGTGCGGATGGGGAAACCCGGTGCTGTGCAGCGATGAACGCACCCGGTCGCGGCTTTCCTTGATGGCGGGGTCGGGCAGTCCGACGATGGAAACAAAATCTTGTTCGCCGGAACCGGTGGCGTTAATTTCCACCTCCACCATATAAGCATCGATCCCGATGACCGCCGCGGAAAATGTTTTTGCCAGCATAATTTCTCTTTATAAATCAGTTGTTTATATTCATCGCATTTACCATAATCTATATTAGGTTGCTGACAACACAAACCGGAATAAAAAAATCTCTTCTGGAAATAGTTTGCATGTCCTCCAGAATGTTTTATCAGCTATATCCCGTCAACCCTGGCCCAAAACGCAGACTTGCGTTTATGGGCGGCGACAAGCGCTGCCGCGTAGTTCGAATGATTTTGGAGAGTGCGCCAGTCTGTAATTTCTGGAGCGATTTTATTCAGTTCAGTCCAATATTCCGCGCCATGAGTGTAGGCTTTGACATTTTTACGTTCCAGAATCGAGTCCAGCAATGCGCGGAAAACCACCGTTGCGGCCAGCAGGAACCCTGCCTGCTTGAACGGCTTCAACAATGAGTTAAGCGAATAGTAATTTCCACCGTCAATTTTTTCATGCCGTTGAATAACATATTCAGCCGCAACAGCCGTCAGTCCGGCCTCAATCAGAAAAACCGCATTGTCCGCGCTGAAACGCTTTTCGCTCATAATCACGGCAGTTTCATCGGCGACCACTTTCTCATATTTATCTTTGCCGATTATTTCCAGCAGTTCGCCAAGATTTTCTTTTGAGCGATAGGCTCGAAAGGATTCCCGGCAAAATGTTTCCAGTTCTTCCAGCATATTGAGTTTTTTGAAGATTTGTTTTTTGAAACCGGAAGACACATATTGCGTCTCCGGAATTTTTTGCAACCACAGAAGCGCATTGGAATAATCTCCGCAATCATAATACAGATGCGCAATTTCTTCCATATCACGGGGCCAAACCTGCCCGTCATCCCGGCTTGTCCTCAACTCAATCAAAAGTTCCGGATCTTTCATCTGTCTGGCCAGAACAGCCAGTGCGGCGGAAGCATTGCCTGCAGAATATTTGTCCTTCCCGTTAACCGATTTGCGGCGATAAAACTCAAACATACGGCGCAGATTCTTTTTAGGCAGGATTTTGCCAGCCGACTCCAGCAGGCCGTCCCTCACTCCATATTCATCCTTATCAAGCAGCTTGAGTATCAACTCCTCAATAAAATCCTTGTCTTTGCACTTTGCGGCGTAGGTTGCGAACAGTCCGGCGGCTTCGTCGGAATACACCTCGCCGATCATGCCGCTGGAGTCATCGCAACAGTTGAAAACCGCTCCATCGGTCTCAATAAAAGAAGCAACCAACTGAAGACCGGTTTTCGGCTCCGCATTGCTTTTTGAAAGTTCGTCAAGCATTTCCGAGAGTTTATTGGAAAAATCATGTGAGTCGCTGTAACCGATGAAATCCGACATGCCGTGCAATGCCGCAACTTTTAGTTTGAAACGCACAACGCTTTCCTCCGGCGAGGCAAGCAGCCGTTCAATATAATCGTCAACATCCGGGTATCTGGCCGACAGCTCAAGCAATGCGTCAGCTAAAGTTCCCGAATCAAGAGCAAGCAACTTGTTTTTGCGTGATGGCATCACCAATCTCCTGCAATAAATTGAATCTTCGCCCAAGCCTGCGCAACTACGGAATATAGGCTCAATGGCATTTCCCATAATCTATATTAGATTGTTGACAACTCAAACCGGAAATCAAAAAATTATCCGTCGAAGGATATGCTTTATCCGGTGCAATTCGGGTTTGACTTGCATGGAATCCGTATTATTTTAATTGTTTTACAATTCAATATACAGGAAGATTTTGATATGTCAGCCAAAGCTGCAGTACTTGTTCCTTGTTTCAACGAAGAGGTAAACATCCCCAGTGTGGTTGCCACGTTGAAAAAACATGTGCCGGAAATGGATATCATCATTATCAACGACTGTTCCACTGACCATACCGCCGCGGTCGCGGCTGCGGCCGGAGTTAAAACCGTATTGGATCTGCCGTGCAATCTCGGGATTGGCGGAGCGGTCCAGACCGGGCTGAAATACGCTCACCGCAACGGCTATGAACTGGCGATAAAGTTTGACGGTGACGGTCAGCACAAAGCGGAAAATATAGCTAAACTGCTCGCGCCGATAGAAGCAAACGAGGCGGACGTCGTGATCGGCTCCCGTTTCTGCGCCAAGCATAACGGGTTCAAATCAACCTTTTTCCGCCGGCTGGGCATCCGGCTGTTCTTCCTGGTAAATTCGGCGCTGATCCGGCAGATGATTACCGACAACACTTCCGGGTTCAGGGCTTATAACCGCCGGGCGCTGTCGTTCCTGGCCAAACGTTACCCGTCATTCGACTATCCGGAACCCGAAGAAGTAATTCTGCTCGGCAAAAACCACTTCCGCATCAAGGAAGTATTTACGGAAATGAATCCCCGCCTGGGCGGAGTGTCTTCCATCTCCCCCATCAAATCGGTATATTATATGATCAAGGTCATGTTCGCGATTTGCATGGTCGCAATGAGGCCGGCGGAAAAACAGGAGAAGCGCTGATATGAACGGATTTTTTGGTGCCCATCAATTCGAAATAGTTGCATTTGTCTGCAGTCTCTGCTTTATGTTTTTCATCATAGAGTCGATCAGAAAGCAATTGATAAAGGAAGCCTATTCGCTGATCTGGATTTTCATGGGGATGATTTTAATTATCCTGTCAATCGCCCCCCAGGTGCTCAAACTGGTTTCCGACTTTATTGGAATCGCTTATCCGCCATACACCCTTTCGCTGGTGCTGATTACGGCCATTCTGCTGATTCTGGTGCAATACTCGATCGTGATTTCCAAGCAGACGGAACGCATCAAGGACCTGACCCAGGAACTCGGCCTGCTGGCGGAAAAGCTGTCTAAACTGCAAGACCGGATTGACAAGCTGGATAAAACCGAAAAATCTTCCAAATAATAAGTACCTCATTTGAAACTCTTTTTAACCACAGAGACACAGAGGCACAGAGAAATCCTTTTTTTAATATTAAAACTTTTATCTTTTTACTTTTGCCTTTTGGCTTGTCCTATTGACAGTTTCTTTTTTGATAAAACTGCGGGTCCCGCAATCAAACGCTGATTACTATCCTTAATTATGAAGCATTCAGCGCCGGAGGCTCCGTTTGAGTCGGAATTGCTTGAGTTTGCGGTAATGGCGGCGGAAGGTGAATATTGTATTCCGAGCCGAATTGCGCGAGCAGTTCCACCCCGAACAGCCTGAAGAAGACGAAGACCGGCAGCAGTAATACAGTTACCACAAATGTTCCCACCAATGGTATTGCCAGCAGAATGAAGCCGATGCAGCATGTTGCCAGGACGGCGATAATTATTGCGCCTACGGCCATCAGCGAAAAGACTATATACAGCAGAATATATCTTATGAAAGTGGAAAGATTGACTTTCGCCAGCGCCAGGAATTTTTTCCAGGCTTCAATCGCTTTAAGATTGCTCCAGTACATTACCGGAACGACAAATTGCTCGAAGAAAAATTTGACAAGAGCGAAAAACAAGCCGAATGCCAACACAAACAGGCCGTCAATAACCATGCAGTCGATTACCGTATCGTCCGGTTTCAGCCAAGCCTTTGCCGCCAGCATGGATTTGAGCCAGGGCAGCATACTGAAAGCGGGAATCAGCAATAACATAAATATTGCCATTGAGATAAGACAGAGAACCAGTCGCCATAGAAACGCGGAGTTCCCGCAGATTTTAAATTTTCTCCATGGTCCGGCAATCTCCGCGCGGTCATGGATCAGGTTATCGAGCAGGATAAATTTAAACCGGGATTTCAGCCAGGCAAGAACCAATGAAATCACGATAATTATAAAAAAAACAACGGCAATTCCTGCACAGATGCCTGTAAGTAAATTAACTGAGATATGGCATTGTTCGGCCGTTCTGGTAAAAATATTGCCAGAGTCGCCATTGAAGATTTGATTCAAGGCATTGATAAAAGCGTTTATCTTTTCTTTGTGCTTGCTGTGATTGTCGCCGAAAGAACTGAAGTTGAAATGGCCTCTGATTTCACCGAGATATGCGATCCATGCGCAGAACCCGAGCGTGATCCATTTGGCGAAATCAAACGGCTTGAACAGAATAAGAACCATTTTACGCCAGGCGGACTCGGCGGCGTTCATACAACTGATTTCTTTCATAAGCAGTTCCCCCGTTTATACCGCTTAAACATAATATCTGTTTGCCGGATGTGCAAAAAAAGTAGCCGGATTTTTTATTAAAACCGCAAAACCTTGAAAAATAACTGTTTTTATCTGCAAAACGCAATTGATTTGACGCGGAACAGGTTTAAAATATACTCTTCACATTTAATCAAATTATTTAAGGGTTTACATAACTATGACAAAAGAGATTATGAAGGGCAAAAATAAGAAAGCCATAGATGCAGAGATTACCTCTACGGTTTTTGATGATTTCGAGAAGTTTGAGTTCTTTTTCGTGACTTACTGGAAACAGATTATCTATTTATGCGTGGCCATTATTTTCGGCGTCGCGGCGGTGGGATCTTACATGGCCTGGCAGAAAATCAAGGCCAATAACGCGTCCGGAGTATTTGCCGAAGCCCAGAAGCCCGTTACCGGTAAGGATTCAGCTCCTGACTACAAAGCGATGGAGGAAAAGCTGCTGACCGCGATCCGGCAGTATCCATTTGAAGCGGCTGCGCTGGGTGCGCGCCTCCGTCTGGCCAGACTTTATGTTCAGGACAGCAATTTTGACAAAGCCTTTGAACAGTATAAAATCCTTGCCGCTTTAAAACTGCCGGAAGAAATGCGCTGGAGAATCCGTTTGGACGAAGCCTACGGGCTGGAACTTTGCGGCAAAACCGACCAGGCTATTGCTAAATTTATCGAGGCCTCCGCTGATCTTTTCAGCCCCGAAGATTTCCGCTGCGAAGCCAATTTCGGCGCCGGAAGACTTTACCTGCAAAACGGCGACAAGGTCAATGCCGAAAAATATCTCATTAAAGCAGTGAACGCCAAAGCGACTGTTACTGAGATGCAGCAGCAGGAATCCGGTATCAGTTTCTGGCAGAGCCAGGCGAAATTCACGCTGAACCGGATGAATGCACCCGTTCAGCCTGTAGTTACGGCGGTTCAGGCTGCCGCTCCGGCAGCCAAAACCGCGGCCCCGGTTAAAACTGCTCCTAAAAAATAGTTTTAAGTAAAATCATATAACGCGCAGGCCTGCATGGGACAGCTTACAAAGAATCAGGAGGCGCTGATCAAGGCCCTCTATACACGGCACGGCAGGAAAAAATACGATCTCTGTATTTGCGAGGGGGTAAGATGCTGCGCCGATTTTCTTGCCGCCAGTCCCGGCCTGCTTGAATTGCTGGTCTGCACTGAAGATTTCCCCCGTGATTTCGATAGCTACAATCCGGTGCGCATCCCCGAAAGCCAGTTTTCAAAGCTTTCAGCCACTATCGCTTCTCAGGGCATTCTGGCGGTGGCAAAAAAGCCTGAACCGGTACCTGAATCAAAGCCTCCTGAAGACCCCTTTATTTTCGTGCTTGACCGGGTAGGCGACCCCGGCAATTTCGGCACTATCCTGCGTACGGTTAAAGCTGCCGGATTGAAAGAATTATGGTATACCGCCGGCTCGGTGGACCCTTTCAATGATAAAGTGCTGCGTTCCGCGATGGCCGCCCAGTTTACAATCGGGTTGCGCCAGTTTGCTGATTTGAAGACGCTCAAACAGACGTTGAGTTCATTCGGTTATACTCGATTTTACCGCACGGACCCCCATCAAGGCGTGAACTGTTTTACCGCGCCTGACCTGTTCAATAAATCCGTGGTGATTATCGGCAGCGAAGCCGAAGGGGCAGGGGAACTGGATGGTTCCGTTCCGGTGACTATTCCGATGCCGGGCAACAGCGAATCCCTGAATGCCGCCCAGGCCGCCACCATCTTTCTTTTCGAATACGTCCGCAGAACATTTGCCGCCAGGTAGTTGATGCGTCAATCCGCCGCAAATCCGCGACAGAGGCTACCGATTCGCAATCTTATGCGAATCGGTATTAGCACTTGCAGCTTTCTGTCATTCCGGGATTGTTTTTATAATTCTTCTAAGCTCTTCCGCCATATACAGCGGCAGTGAAAGAAGATTGTATTTCACCGGATTTCCATCCGGCAAACTGGCGGTTATTTTTGTGAATGATACTGTGTCTGAGTTGAATCTGACTGCCAGTTCGTACCTTTTCGCATATATAAACTGATGCAGTGATTTCAGTTGGCTTGTTTTTCCTGATTTGACTTCGATAGGGATAATCCGTTTCCCCTCTGATATCACATAATCAAGTTCCGCTTCCGAGTTCTTTTTTTCTCTCACCCAATAGTATAATTCCGGTTCCCTATAACATTCCTGCGAATAAAGAAGATGTTGTCCCACCGCCTGTTCGGCAACAGCGCCGGAATTGACCAGCATGACATCACCGGCTTTTTCAAGATCAAGCATTGAAAGTCCGCAGGAATTCAGCATCAGTCCGACATCAAGAAAAAGCATTTTAAAAGTTTTTTCATCGGTCTCCCCTCCAAGAGGAATGCCATTGCAGGCGGAATGCCTGACTGGATATGCAATCTTCGCAAGCTCAAGCAGATTTAGCGACTTGTGAATTTCCTTTGCCTGTTCACCCCTGTCAATATTTACATATTTGAATTTCATACCGACTGTTTCAGGAAGTTTTATGAACACATTCAGGAGGCGCTGGTGATTGACCCTTCTGCCATATTTGCTGAAATCATCTTTGTGTGTCTGCATAATCGACTCTTTGATGATTTCGGCTTCCTTGAATGAAGATGTTTGCATAAAAGCGCTCAATACTTGCGGCATTCCGCCGAGCGAAACAAACGTCTTGTAAAGAGTCATCAGCTTCTGATGTATGGAATCAGGCAGTTCTTCCTCAAAGGCATAGTTCCGAAGATAATCCTGAAGATTACTGTTCTCTCCCGCAAGCAAAAACTCTTCAAAAGTCATTGGCCCAAGATGGAGATATTCGATTCTCCCGACCGGCACTGAGAATTCAGACTCGCTCAGTACAAATTCGAGGAGCGAGCCGGCAGCAATGATATGCAACAGAGGAAGCTCCTCATAAAAATACCTGAGTTTTGCGAAAACCTTCGGCGCCGCCTGTATTTCATCAAGAAAAATAATCGTTTTGCCCTGAAGAATACGTTTCCCAAATTGAAGTTCGAGGAGCTTTACTATCCTTGATGGAGATTCATCCTCAAATATAGCCGCCACGTTATTGTCGCGTTCAAAATTTATCTCAATCAGGTTCTCAAATTCGCTTTCCGCAAATATCCTGACAAGATATGATTTCCCCACCTGCCTGGCTCCGCGGATTACAATAGGCTTCCGGGATATCCTGTCTTTCCATTCTTTTAGATAGTCAAGTGCAAACCGATACATTATACACCTCGATAATAATATTATACGGGGTGAATATATTACACTAGATAATATTATCAAGGGTTAAAATGTGTTATTATTTTGGTTTTTTCAGAATAATAATGCCCGTCATTCCCGCAGCGCATATCATTCCGGCATCATTCATACTAACGTCGGGTTAGCCATAGTCATCCGCGAATCCCTGAATGCCGCCCAGGCCGCCACCATCTTTCTTTTCGAATACGTCCGCAGAACATTTGCCAAACAGGCTTTGTAACCCGCAACGTCCGGGTTTGAGTCTGTCAAAAAATCTTTAGTTTTATTCGCTGAAATAGGATACTGGCGGAATGTCGGTCATGGTTTGCAGACCCGGCGGGCAATTCAGTATCTGGCGCACCGCATTGATGACGATGGCACAGGTGGCGATATCGCCGTTGACTCCACCCTCGATTTTTGAATCAATATTGGGAATCCCGGCAATCTCAACCCGGTCGCAGGGATCGGGTTCGCCGATCGCCGCCCGGAAAATCATGGTTATCTTTTCCTCGCCGTTGACAATGCCGCGGCCGATCTGCTGTACTCCGGCGGCAAAACCCGGCTTGATGGTGATATCGGCAGTCTTGATCTCTTTTTCCGCGACAATCGGGGACAGTTCGTCCTCGGTGCGTTCCAGTTTCCAGCCCATTCTGGCGGCAACCATATACATCGACTCCGTCAGCCCGACATGGCGCAGCGTTCCGGCCTGGCGCTTCTTTTCGAATTCCTCCAGCGACAGTCCGGCGCCGATCTTCTGCTGGAACGGGATGCGGCGGAATTCCGCGTTCTGGATGCGGGACACTTTAATTTTATCCACCCGCTGCGATACCGCAGTCAATGCTACCGGCAGCAGATCCATCAGGAATCCGGGATTGACGCCGGTTCCCAGCACCGCGACATTCGCATTCTTGGCGGCGCAGTCGATCCGTCCGGCGATTCGGGGAGATATCCGCCATGGACAGGACAATTCTTCACAAGTGGAGATCACCGGCACCCCCAGGGCGACAATGTCTTCAATTTGCGGCGCAATCCGGCGCATATCTGAAACCGTGCTCAGAATTACTACATCAAAGTCTTTGCGGTTCAGCTCTTTGATGGATGAAACTATTTTGATGCCGCTGGGTTTGCCGCCGCAGACCACGCCGAGGTCCTGTCCGGTCAGACGCGGATCGCAATCAACCGCGCGCGTCACTTTTACGCCTTTGCGTTCATTGATAAGATTAACGATCTTGATGCCCAACGGCCCAAGCCCCATTTGTGCGATTCTTATAGTATGCATAAGTTTTAATTCCTCTTTTTTACCTGATAATCCGCTGCTGCTCTTTATAGTTTCAAGTTATACTCTGCACGGCTGAAAATTTAAAATAGATTGCGAAGATTTTGAGAATTGGTTCGTATTCTGAGAGGCTGCCGATACCAGGGTATCGAAGGCTCTCGAAGAGTGCGAATCCAAAATCAAAAGATTGCAACCGCTTTGCGGCGAGTGTTTTGCGGTCGTATTTTTCCGTTCCTCCTTCCGGCGATATTCATATCGCCTGTCAGTCGGATCGAAAAAATCCAATCCACAATCCTGCTCGTCTATTTTTAAATTTTCAGCCGTGCAGAGTATAATATGCCACACTCCTGTAAAAATGAAAGCACGAAAGCACAATTCAGGTTGGACAGTAATACACTTGGAGATTGATACTCAAATCAAACTGCCATTATTCGCCAAATTTCTGTAATGCTTTCTCTGCGTTGATATTACCCTGTCCGGCGGCTTTGCGGTACCATTTGACGGCCTCGGCCTCGTCTTTCTCGATCCCTTTTCCTTTGACATAACAAACTCCCAGGTTGAACTGGGCGGGAGCAAAACCGAGTTCGGCAGCTTTGCGATACCATTTGGCGGCCTCGGCCTCGTCTTTGCCGATCCCTATTCCTTTGGCATAACAAACTCCCAGGTTAAACTGCGCGTTGGCATTGCCCTGTTCGGCGACCTCGCGGAAATATTTAACCGCCTCGTCTTCGTGTCCGAATTTCAGTGCAAGCAGACCTTTAAGGTACAGTTTATAAAGCCGCAGTTTGTCCAGTTCGCCTGACGACATCCAGGGGTCATCCCGGATCGTATCCAGGTGTTGGTCGGCCTGAAGATAATTGCCGCGAGCATACTCATCCGCCGCCAGGTTGATTAAAGCAAGGGGGTTGGGCTGTTCCGTATTGCATGCCGCGGTCAGCAGGGTACGCATGTCTTTCCAGCATTGCATGTAGACTGCCGCACAGGCCGCAATCCACAGCAGGTAGAACGCGCCGGACACAATGATTATTTTTCTGAACTTGAGTCCGGAGTTTGCCGCCGTCGCCCGCACGAAAAATGCGACGGCAATTAACAGAAAAGCTGAAGGGATATAGCTGTAGCGGTCGGCAAAGTGAGATATTCCAACCCGGAAGAATCCGACCACCGGCACCAGCGAGATCAGGAAACACAGGGTGAACGGCAAGAAATCATGCCATAAAATGTCTTTCTTTTTCAGGTAATAAAGCAGTAATCCGAAGCTGGCGAGAATCAGCACGAACAGCACAATGCCCGCGATTACTGCCGGGGTTACCTCCAGATACGGGTAAATCGGGTTCAGACTGTATGGGAAAAAGACCTTGGCCGCATACCGGGCATAGTTGGCGGCGGTACAACTCAGCGTTTGCTGCCAGTTCTTTCCAACACCGGCAAAGTCGGAATAAATACTGACGACCAGGGAGAACCGGAAGACAATATAGGCGGCGGCCAGCAGTACATGCGGCCAGACATTTCTGCTGATGTATTTCAGGTCGTAACGCCGTCGCTCATGAATCAGCAGACAGACCATGACCACCGGCAGGCTTATTGCCATCGGTTTGGCGAGCAGTGACAACAGCATTGCGGCAAGCGATGCGATACTCATCCGGTTGTGTTTGACGGCGCGGATGAACAGCAGCAGCGCCAGGAAATAAAACGCCCCGCATAGCACGTCTTTACGTTCGGAAATCCAGATGACCGACTCGATCCGTTGCGGACTGAGTGCAAACAGCAGTGCCAGAAACATCGCGGCAAGACGGTTGAAACTGAGTTCAAGCAACAGGTAATAGAGAATGACCGCCGCCGCCGCATGCAGCAGGATGCTGTGCGCGTGATAACCGGCCATATGCTCCGTTCCAAACAGCGCATAGTCGAACATATAGGAAAACATTTGCAGCGGAGTGTAGAGATCAAGGCAGGGGGTTTCCAGCCAGTAGGTGAAGTTGCTCCAACTCCACGCCAGATGCTGGTTCTGCAGCACATAATACGCGTCGTCCAGCTCGCGGTAAGGCGGGAATGCCATTCCCCGCGCGAAAAACAACACCGTGGCTAAGCCAATAAGCCAAGGATAGAAACGGGTAAAATCGAATCGGCCGCCGGTGGTGCAATTGTTGCTGTCATGCTTCTTCACGTCTTAAACAAATTAACCCTGTAAAATTTTGTACGATTATGCTTAATATAAAGTACGCCGGATTTGTAAAAAATTACATGGCAAACCGTAAAAACAATTAAAAATTATTATCCATAGGAGTTGTAAAGAAATAAGTGGTATTTTTATACTGAGGGTATCGGGGAGAAAATTTGGGGTTGCCGGAGAGGAGCAAAGCTGTAGCTTTGTAACGAACCGGCAAAGCCGAAAGTGCCCCCGAGACACCAGTAGAAAGTACCAGTTATTTTTGAACGACTCCATAGGTTTTATCTTCGCGGCAGGATTAATTTTTACGGTAATCTGCGAAAACGGAGCGAAAGGCTGAGGAGATTGGAAACCCCGCGGAGATAAACCCGCGGGGCATTCGTCGATGAATTGTCAGGGTTTCTTATTTCTTGTTTGCCAATTCTTTTTGCAGTTCAGCTTTGGCATCTCCGAGATACTTGTTGATTCCGTCGTATATCTTCAAGCTGAATGCCTGATCGCCGAAAGTGCCGATACGAATGGAAACAGAACTTTCGTCGTTCTGCTCAGCTTTGACAATGACCGAGACCTTCGAGTCTTCCGCCGAACGACCAATAATCTCCGCCTCTGCGGCGGAACTGCTGGACGAAACCTTGCGGATTTTCAGTTCTTCAAACGCCTTCAAAGTTGCTTTCTCGATCGCGCGCGGGTCTGCTCTCATGCGTGTTTTCAGATTGCCTTCAATGTAAGCAGTGGTGCCGACCCCTATCGCGGCGCCAACAACGGCCCCAGTGCCAAGTCCCCACGCAAACATACACCCCGTCGTCGTCAGTCCGATAGCCATGGCCGTGACCAGCACCATACTACTGAGAACAGAACGTTTAACATTGTTAGTGCCGATTTTACCGTTTGTAGCCATTTTTCCTCTCCTCTTTTTTGTTTATTAACCTATACGAATCAGGGAAAACTGCAACACTTGCTCATTTAGTTTTTGGCGGGCATGTGAGTTTCCACAGCCAAAAGCTAAGACTGCCCAGGATGATAAAAGCCAGCGCGCTTGGCCAGAATGGCACTGCACAACCATCCACCAGCACTTCGAGGCGGATCAAAAACCGCACCAATTGCGCTAAAGCAGCCAATCCGAATACAACGCTTGCGACCCGCAATCCTAGAATTTGGGAATTCATGATTAATGACCTCCTCTATTTGGGGACAATTTATTCCATACGCGATTTCTCTGATAACATTATAATATCTTTTAAACAATAAAGCAATCCGGTTTTAAGCCGGATCAATAAAATTTTATGCAAAATCAACGGATTCCGGTCACCCCGGACGGATAATATCATCCAGCGTCTGGCTGCGATAAACCTGTTTGCCCCATGACATATCCTCAGGAAACAGCACTGATCCGCCGCCGCTCCAGAGCGCTCCGTTCTTGATATATTGCAACACCGCCCGCTGCAGCGCCGTATTCGCCTTGACACTTTGCAGATCAATAAGCGGCGACCCGAATGCCTGGCCAACCACCCCTTCATTCCGACCCCGGACGGGATGAAGGTACATTTCCCGCTGAAAACGAACGATGTTGGAATCCGGCGGCATGTATTCCTGGAAGTGAGAATCCAACAACCAGGAATCGCAGGTACAGGCACGGACGGGACGTTCCGGAAAATGTTTCGGAAAAAAGGCGAACGCCTCCTGCAAAGATTCGCCGCATTGGGCATGGTCCATTTTTCCGCCGGCCGGAATATGCAGGCTGAGAGTGGGATCGCCGGGGGATAAAATCTGAACCCATTCCGCCCACGACAGATGAACCGCCTGGCGGAGAACCCGCCCGTCGGGCGTAACCGGATTGCCCCTGAGGGGCATTACCCTGAAATCCAGCGTGGTGGTAAATGCCTGCGAGTCGTAAATCCCGTTCACGCCGTCAAACTGGCCGTCGGCGCGGAAGTTGATTCCCCCTTCCGCGAGAAAAAGCACCCGGCGGTCACGAATATTGCGAAACGCACGGAAATCCTGCCTAAATGTATCGAACAGGAATTGAAGCCGCCCGAGACGATAAATCCGCCCGGTGAAGTGACGGCAAATCCATCCTATATTGCTTAGAGCTTATCCGTAAATAACTCCCAGTTTTCTATATATTATCATGGATGCTGTCAAATGAAGTAGCGCCTCATAATTGGCTGACTTTTTCTCAAACCGCACCAGGACTTTCCTGAAACGATTGAACCATGAATGAGT
>CAIKZE010000426.1 GCA_903831825.1 uncultured Lentisphaeria bacterium
AATTTTAACATGGATACCGTCCTTTCGGGCTGCTTGCCCGGGTTTGTGTTTAAAGAACGGTATCTTTTTTATTGTCAAAACGCCAGCAAAATTACTGTTTTTTCCGTATTTCTCGCCGCAAATGCGGCTCAGTTCAAGATACATATTCAAGAGACAGACTTAGACGAGATAGTGCAAGCCGCTATCTGCCATGAATTAACACATGCGTTTTCAATTCATCTTAATTTGCCGGTGTGGTTAAATGAGGGAATTGCCATGTACACTGTTGATAAATTTGCCGGAAAGACAACAGTTAAGACGGAAACTCTTGAATTTATTGAAACCTATCCGCATAAAAAGCCGTTAACCAACTATTCCAACCTTATGAGCAGGAACGTGGACAGTATTGTCTATACTTATGCCCGCGCCTATTGGCTGACACGATATCTTGAACTTAACTATCCGGGTTTTATAAGAGGTTTGCTGGTTAAACGCCAGAGCAAGCGTAAAATTGAACAGCAATTAAGTCTCAAGACCGGTATTCCTTTAAAAGATTTCTGGAATGAGATAGACAAGAAAATAGTCGCTCAATTCGCTTCGTAAAATACCGCGATTACCCGGATGCCGGACAGCCATTTTCTTACTTCATTTTTTCAAAAAAACTTGATTTAACATCCTTACGTTAAAACATTTGCACTTCTTTCCGTTGACAAATCTCCCTTATATGTAGACTTTGATTTAAATTTTAAGATGGGGGACTATGGATTAATTGAAAGTTGAAAATGGAAAATGGAAAATGAAGAATGAAGAATCATGAAAACAGGGATAGACAGGATAAACAGGATAAATTATATAAAAGTCCAGAAAATTAACAGGAATGAACAGAATATACAGGCGGAGAAATGAATTATAATAAAAAATCCTGTCCATCCTGTTCATCCCTGTTAAATAACTGAATTTTTCTCTTTGTGGTTAAAAATGGTTCTGTTCAATGGCTCTCTAAGACTCGGAGTTGTAGTATGGCGGAGTCGCCGAACCCGCCGCTTGATGTACTTTATTTTAAAGTACCACAAGCATCCTGCTTGTGACTTACTCAAGCTGGAAGCTTGATGTACTCTGGGCTTCTGAAAACTGATAGCGGTTGTGCTCAACGAGGCTCCAAAGTCTCGGAGTTGCCGGAAGACGATGTGAAGGCTGGGAAGACTGCAAGGCTGTTCAATGCTAATTGAATCGTATAGGAATTTGTATTTCGGGTTCTTTATGAGTGCGGAGCAATCTTTGGAGTGCGGCGGCTTGACGCCGCTTTCTGCGCTCCGCGCAGTTTTAAAGCGCAATCAAGCTTGCGCACTCCAAAACGCTCCGCGCCAAAAGTCCCGGTGCGGCCGGTTAAGTTTAATTGCAGACAAGCGCGGGCACACTCCCTGGGAACGCCGGTCTCCGTACCGGCTTTTTCAAGAAACGCATCATATATTCCATATGACCGGAATGAGAAACAGCCTGCCGGTACGGAGACCGGCGTTCCC
>CAIKZE010000427.1 GCA_903831825.1 uncultured Lentisphaeria bacterium
AACATCCTACAGTCGCCAAATCTTTTGTCAATTGCGCGTCCATGATTATTCTCCTTTCAAGATGTAATCATTTTCTAGTTTTTTAAAAGGCTTAAATTGAAACCCGGCCCATTTCAGGCCGGCATGATTTGAAAATTCCAGGGTGTTCAACCGGACACCATGCACCAGCACGGCCAGCAGCGACAGCGTTATGTTCATCACATGGCCGAACAATACGGTAACAACCGCCATCGGGATATACAGCCAGCCGGGAGAAGCATGCAGCAGCGATGCGCCCATGCCGTTGAAGCTGTCAGCGATATAAAACGCCGCCACGTTGACGGCGAAGAGACGGATGTAGGAGAGCGTATCAACAAACGAGCCGAGAGACTCAAGCGGGAAACTGAATACTTCGGCGGAATCGCCCCAGTGAATAAAGCAGGTCAGAATCAGCAGGAAGCCGACGATGTAAAGGACAAACATAATCGCCGGATACGGTCCCGGGAAAATGATCAGCCGCGTTGCCAGGATCAAGTTGCCGAACAGCACGAAAACCCAGCCCAGATGACCTATCGCCTTTCTGGATTTCAAGTCTTTCATGGCTTTAAGAATATGACCGGTCGAAAGATGAAGGGCGGCCAGAATAAAGCAGACCAGTTCCATCCGCGAGTTTTTCAATTGGGCATTAATCTCTCCTTCATGGTTGCGCGGAGTCAGCCATCCCAGGCCGATAGTTTCCATGCCGAACCAGGAACCGCATAGCGCGCCCCAGACAATCGTGACGATGCTCAACAGGATGAACAGATTGATCGGCAGCCGCAGCTTTTCGTTTTTGACGATGAATTTAGCGGCCAGGGCGGCGAGCAGAAAGAGAACGCCGTAACCGGCATCGGTGAAGATGACGCCGAAAAAGATCGAAAAGAAAACCAGGAAACAGATGCTGATGTCCGGTTCCTTATAACCGGTTGACAGTCCCAGAAAGTCGAAAACCGGTTGGACCATGCGGAAAAATTTAGGCAGTTCAACCAGGGTCGGGACATTGTCATCGGATGCCGGGTCATGCAAGCCCAGGGCCCAGCCGTTGCTGATCGCGGCCTGTTTGAGTTTCTCTTCATCCCTGACCGGGACGTATCCGGTCAGATAAGCGAGTTCTCCGTGCAGCGACATGCTGTCCCGGGTACTCAGAAAATCCACCGTTTCGGAAATATTGAATCTGTATTGTTCCAGGATATTAAGTCCCTGAGCCAGCGAATGCAGACGCACGTCAATTTCCTCAAGCCGGGTTTCCTGTTCAAGAATTTCTGCTCTGAGCTGTTTGAGCCCGGAAAGCTTCGGCAGTATTTCCAGCGGAATGGTTGCCGGGTCCAGCGGAGTTGTGGAGATTACCGCAAAAAGACAGAATTTCTTGTCCTGATGAATTACTTCACAGACGAAATCGCTTTTTTCTTGCAGTTTCTGGAACTGGCCGGGCGTCGTGCCGCAGGGATATACATAAATTCCTCTGTCTTCGAGTTCTTTTAAAGAAGCTTCGGAAAACTCGCCCCACGGTTCAATAATTTCCAACTGGTGTTTCAGTTCACCCAGCGCCCTGGCAACGGCTTGCCTTTCATCCATGAGCCTGAGCGTTTCCTGAACTATCTGGAGTCCGTCCGTCAGCTCAAGCGGTTTGGCGCTGTGCTTTTGCTTTATTTCGCCTAAAATGGCGGCAGCTTTATCAATATTCGTCATTATATGTCTGGCGTCGCCCTGTTCCAGGGTGTCGCCCCGCTGCTCGAACTGGAGATGCATAATCCCCATTTCCCGCAGTTTTTCCAGCGCGGCTTCACGTTCGGAGAACAGGCAGACCAGAGTGGCTTTTTTCATTGGGACGATCATGCTGCCGCCTCCTGAGATTTGCGTTTGGCGATCTTGGAACGGGCAACTCCGGCGGTATCATTATTGCCGAGGGCAATTCGGATAACCCGGATATTTTCCCGGCACTCTGGGATTTTAACTTTTTCGAAGAGATTAACGCGCTGTGAGGTGGTCTTCAGTTCCCGCGACAGCAGCCGGAATTGCTCTTCTATGATTTTGTGGGCTTCGTCCAGCTCAATTATTTTTTTGACGGCTTCCACGGCGTCATCGATCCAGGAGTCTTCCATGAACAGGTTGTATTCTTTAATCGAAAAACTGATGGATTTGAAAACCGGAACCTGAACGCCGCCGATATTGGCGGTGCCGGTTTCCACGCTTTTAACTTTAATGATCGCGGAAAGCAATTTTACCGCATGGGCATCGCTGAAAAGACTGATCCACGACACAATATCTTTGCGAAGTTGTTCCGCTGCTTCTTCATTTTCGCGCAACCGGGCCTGGCTCTTGCGGATTTCCATTTGAAGCTGCTGTTTTTTCAACTGCAGCATCGGCAGAAAACGCATGAATTGCTTCAGCGCGTCCTGCTGAGCCTTAAGTTCGGTTTTGGTCATCTTGATTTTAGCCATAGCGTCATCTCCCGGAATTGATTATTCCGGCCAATATTCCTTGATAAGGTTCATTCTGATACTGGTCTCGGTTTTGTCAAAACACTCGGCCAAAGTTTTCCAGCCCAGATCCAGCGCCTCTTCCAGCGGGATATTCTTGGACAAATCCATCATGCGGTCTTCGAACAGCGCCCCGTATTTGAGCAGTTTGGTGTCCCACGCGCTCATCTGGAAACCCATCGACTGCTTTTCCAGCGTTTCTTTGTAATCGGCATATAAGCGGATCATCGTGTCCATGATCGTGCGGTGGTCGGAGCGGGTGTCGGCATTGACCTGCTGTTTAAGGCGGCTCAAAGAACCGAACGGCTCAATGCGTCCGTGGCGCAGATAGAACTGGCCTTCGGTAATATATCCGGTATTGTCCGGAATCGGGTGCGTAATATCATCGCCGGGCATCGTGGTCGCCGTCAGAATCGTGATGGAGCCGGCGCCTTCGAAGTCAACGGCCTTTTCATATCTTGACGCCAACTGGCTGTAAAGGTCGCCGGGATAGCCGCGGTTTGACGGAATCTGTTCCATGGTGATGGCGATTTCCTTCATGGCGTCGGCAAAGTTCGTCATATCCGTCAGCAGCACCAGCACCCGCTTGCCTTCCAGCGCATAGGCTTCGGCAACGGCCAGCGCCATATCCGGCACCAGCAGACATTCGACGACGGGGTCGGCGGCAGTATGGATGAACATAATTGAACGGGAAAGCGAACCTTCCTCGTCAAGCGTATTGCGGAAATAAAGATAGTCGTCATATTTAAGCCCCATGCCGCCGATGATGATGATATCAACTTCGGCCTGGAGGGCGATGCGCGCCAGCAGCTCGTTATAGGGTTCGCCGGCGACGGAGAAAATCGGTATTTTCTGGGATTCGACGAGGGTATTGAACACGTCAATCATCGGAATCCCGGTACGAATCATCTTTCGCGGAATGATTCGCTTGGCCGGATTGACTGACGGGCCGTTGATTTCAATTAAATTTTCATCTACCGGAGGGCGGTTGTCCCGCGGAACGCCGCGTCCGTTGAATACTCTGCCGAGCAGATCTTTTGACGACGAAACCCGCATCGGATAGCCCAGGAAACGCACCTGGTCGCCGGTGTTGACCCCGCGGCTGCCGGCAAAGACCTGAAGATATACTTTCCGGTCCAGCAGCCGGATGACCTGAGCCAGGGAAGTGCCTCTGGCGCTGGTGACTTCCGCAAGGTCGTTATATGCGACATTATCGGCCTCGACGGTGATAACGTTGCCTGCGATCTGGATAATGCGATGATATACTTTACGCATTGCTGTGCTCCTTAACTTTTGCGTCTATTGCGCTTTCAAGCTGTTTAAACTCGTCGCTTCCGGTTTCGGAAAAGTTCCAGTCGAGGAAGTTCTGACGGAGTTCCAGGAAATAACGGCGGGCAAGGTCTTTGTCTTTAAAACCGAAATTTGTATTCAGAACCAAGACCACTTTATTAAAGACATATTTCTGACGATCCGCATCGGTGGCGCCGTCAACTTTATCGAAAGTATTCTGCTGGAGATAAACATAGTCCAGAAACTCGCTCTTCAAGTACAGCATGAAGTCCTCGATGTGAGTTCCTTCTTCGCCGATAACCTTCATCATCTGGTTGACTTCATTGCCGCGCCGCAGAATCATGCGGGCTTTGGCAATATCGGTTTTATTGACGATGCTCTGGTAATGGCTCCAACTGTCCAGCGGATGAATCGCCGGGAAGCGGCGCGCGTCAGAACGTTCGCGGGAAAGCCCCAGGAACGCGCCGACGACTTTAAGTGTCGCCTGGGTGACCGGTTCTTCAAAGTTACCGCCGGCGGGACTGACCGCGCCGCCGATAGTGACGGAACCGGTTGTCCCGTCATTAAGCTTGACCAGGCCGGCACGTTCGTAAAACCCGGCAATCAGCGATTCCAGATAAGCGGGGAACGCTTCTTCGCCGGGGATTTCTTCAAGCCTGCCGGACATTTCGCGGAGCGCCTGGGCCCAGCGGGAAGTGGAGTCTGCCAGCAGGAGACAGTTGAGTCCCATCTGACGGTAATATTCCGCCAGGGTGACGGCGGTATAAACGGAAGCTTCACGGGCGGCGACCGGCATCGAACTGGTATTACAGATAATAATTGAGCGGTCCATCAGCGTGCGTCCGGTCCTGGGGTCGTCGAGATGCGGAAACTCGCGGAGAATTTCGACGACTTCGCCGGCCCGCTCGCCGCAGGCGGCAATAATGACGATGTCAGCTTGAGCATGCTGGCTGAGCGCGTGCTGCAAAACGGTCTTGCCCGCGCCGAAAGGTCCGGGAGTACAGAAAGTTCCGCCGACCGCGACCGGGAAAAACGTATCAATAATGCGCTGCTGGGTAATCAAAGTGTTTACCGGCAGCATTTTTTCTTTATATGCGGTAATCGGAATTTTTACCGGCCAGTTCTGCACCATGGCCACGTCGCGTTCTTCGCCTTTTTCATTTTTAACCCTGGCGACGGCATCGTCGATCCGGTAATTGCCGGCGGCTTTTACTTCAATGAGCTCCCAGACGCCATGCAATCCGAACGGCAGCATGGTGTAATGTTTGAAAATACCCTCCGGGACAAACCCGATATGGTCTCCGGCGCGCAGTCTGTCGCCGGCTTTGGCCAGCGGCGTGAACAGCCATTCTTTTTCATGGTCCAGCGGCTGCATGTAAAAACCGCGCTTTAAGAAAAAGCCGGTTTTTTCCGCCAGTTCGTCCAGCGGGTTCTGCAGCCCGTCATAGACTTTGGTCAGCAGGCCGGGTCCCAGTTCGACGCTGAGCAGTTGACTGGTAAAGTCAACCTTGTCGCCAACCTTCAGTCCGCCGGCGCTTTCAAAGACCTGCAAATCGGCGCGGTTACCGCGTACCCGGATCACTTCGCATTTCAGGCGTTCATTGCCGATGTTGGCAAAGGCGACTTCATTTTGCGTTACATTTGTGTCGAATTCCACGGTCAGCATATTGCCGTTGACCCCGACTATTCTTCCTGTGCTGGAGTCTTGCATCTCAAGTGTCTCTCCTGTTATTATATATGTAAGTCATTTAATTCTCTTCCGTTTTAATTTCTTCGGCAGATTGGCTTCTGTCATTTATGGCAGCGACAATCCGGTCAAAGTTCTGATAACCCTGTTCGTTTTTTCTCGACAGCCATTTCTCATGAATCAGCAGCCTTAACTTATAAATGAACAGTTTATTGACATCGAAATAGTGTCCGAATTCAAGCTCGTCCAGCCAATGCCAGCGGATGCTGTCCAAATATTTTTCCCGTTCCGCCGGATTGGGTTTGGCATACGCTTCCTGGATGCCGCGGTCAATGTCGGAAACATCGCCGGCTTTCGGCATGGCGCGGCTGGTTTTTTCGCTTTTGCGGGCGGCTCGGTAGTCCGCCATGCGTTTGCGCAGATTCTTTTCCAAATCAAGCCACTGGTACGCGGTGGAATCCGCGGGAAACGGATTGGCTTTTATCGCAACAAGTGAAACCGCATCGAGCAATTGCAAATCTTTATCACTGACCTGCTCCTGGCATAAACGCCGGAACTCTCCGCTGTTGATGGACGGAGCTTCTTCCTCTTTAATAAAAGGCAAAGAACAAATCAAATAGTAATACTGTTTCATATCGCGGCATCGGCTTTATTTTAAAGATTACGCCTTGACCATTTCCGCCAGGCGCGGTCCGACATAGGCGCAAATGATATCGGCAATCGCGTTATCGGAAAAATCGAAAAAGACATTATCGCCGCTGACGCTGAATTTCAGCCCGGAGTCAATATCCTGTCCGGCAAGAATCCGCGGAGACTGTTTGAGATTTTCCGCGAGTCCCGCCTTCAACTGTTTTTCCATTTCCGCCAGGTCTTTTGCCGCCACCAGCAGTTCCAGTTTAGGTTCGGCATCCGGGTTTTGATTTTTATATCCTTCAACCATCTGCCGCAGCACGGAAGTCATGAATTCAGGAGTCATTGCCGCGCCGACATTATTCTTGATGACATTTTCCAGCCGGGCCTGGAATTCCTGGCGCAGTTTTAAGATGATATCCCTGGCCGCTTGCGAAACCGCGGATTTGCCTCTCGCCTCGTTATTGGCGGCATCGGTTTCAGACTGTTTTCTGATTTCCGCGGCTTCCTGTTTGGCGGCGTTGACGATTTCCTCGGCCTGCGTTTTGGCAGCCTGGATTATGGTGTTCTTTTCATCATCGGCTTTTTTAATGCCTTCCTGATGTATTCTATCTAAAAGCCCCTGCAGTTCTTCGGCCATATAAAACCTCCTGTTGGCAGGTGAATATTTAATATAAAAAAATCAAAAGACCGATTCAAAATATATCTTGAATTGTAAATTGCAAGGATAAAATACAGAAAATTTATTTAAAAATCAAACACGTTCTGGTCGAACTGCCGTTGCTGATAAAAGGGAGGGATCAGGGCGCATCATCGGGGATAATTTTGGCATTTTTGGCGGCGATTGACGCCTCCAGCCGTTTTTGCATTTTTTCCGCATGGCGGATTTTCATCTTGCGGGCGAATCTGAGCGCAAATATATAACCCGGCGGGATCGCGATTGACGAAAGAACGGCCCCCCCGACCACATAGGGAATTCCGAGCTCCCTGCCTGCATTCACCAGTTCCGCCACGGACACGTTATTATAAAAATCAGACACTACGGTTTTTACTTCCGCCAGCGTCAGCGGGTCGCAAAGAATATAACCGCCCAGCATACACTGCAGCGGATAAATAATTGGAATTGTGAATTCATTCGAAAGCGCAAAGGTGACGCCGAACGCCGTGATTTTATTGCAGCGGAAAATGAATGCCAGCAACAGGATCGTGACGGTATGCATCCCGATCGGAATTAAAAGCGCGGCCAGCAATCCGAGCGCCACCCCGCGGGCAATGCATTCAGGAGAGCTTTCCTGGCGGAACAGCTTGATAAAATAGATGACGCATTTCTTCCAGCGCTGTTTAAGCCTGAGCCTCATTCTTTATCTCATTCGTTAATGCTAATTGCTTCTTTTTTACTAACCGGGAAGCCGGCAGGCACAAAAATACCTCCGGAGACTGTTCCGCAAAACGTTTTTCAACAACTGTGGAATTCTCCGGGAATTCATGACCGCGCTGCTATATTATTCCTGCATAAATCGTTTTAGCAGTCTCTAACATTTCCATGCAGCCTTAAATTAGCCGTTGAATTCAAAAATTTCAAATTTTTTCAGAAAGAACCGTGATTTATTAACAGGATCATCCGCATGGGATGATACGGGGCGTACAGCACGGCCGTGCCGCCTGCGATAAAATGTAAGAATTTACGGGATGACAGTGAAAAGATTATTGACTTTTTTATATACCGTGACAAATTCATTATTAATATTCATTGCAGTATCATCCCGCATGGGATGATGCAAGGCGCACAGGATGCGCCACGATTTGGGGATTGAGTCAAATATAGGTTATTACAATTTTGTAATTATCGGCACCTGTTGTTACAATTTTGTAATTATTATTTTTACAATTTTGTCCATAGTTTAAGCTTAAGCCAACCGGCTTATTGACTTTATATATGCATAAGTTATTGTTTTAAAAGCGTTTAATAAAGATAATCTTTCTGTTGGCATGGATTTTGCTATGTCTAACGGATTAATTTTGATTAAAATTTCGAAACATAAACAATCCGGAGGGATAAAAAATGAGCAGTTCAGTAAGGAAGCAGGCAATTGCGGCAATCGCCGCGGCAGCCTGCGTCGAAAACGAGGAAGTCAAAGAATTGGCGATCACCGAAATTTATGGACAGGATGTGTTCAGCGTCAAGGTGATGAAAGATTATCTCCCTAAAGACACTTACAAAAAATTGCTGTCCACGATCCGCAAAGGCGTCGCCATTGACGCGTCAATCGCGGACGATGTGGCCAATGCGATGAAGCAGTGGGCCATCAGCAAGGGCGCCAGCCATTATACTCACTGGTTCCAGCCGCTGACCGGCTCCACCGCCGAAAAACATGACGCGTTCGTTGAAGCCGACCGTGACGGCGCGGTAATCATGAACTTTTCCGGCAAGAACCTGATCCAGGGCGAACCCGATGCTTCCAGTTTCCCGTCCGGCGGCCTGCGCGCCACTTTCGAAGCCCGCGGCTATACCGCCTGGGACCCGACCAGCCCCGCCTTTATTAAGAAAGGCAGAAACGGCGCAACACTCTGCATCCCGACGGCGTTCTGTTCCTACACCGGCGAAGCGCTGGATAAAAAGACTCCGCTGTTGCGTTCAATTCAAATTCTCAGCGAACAAACCAAGCGGCTGCTGAAATGTTTCGGCGAAGACAGCGACGAAAAGATTGTTACGACACTTGGCGCCGAACAGGAATATTTCCTTATCGACAAACGCCTGTATATGTGCCGCCCGGACCTGATTCAGACCGGCAGGACATTGTTCGGCGCGGTTCCGGCCAAACATCAGCAGCTTGAAGACCATTATTTCGGTGCGATTAAACCGCGCATTCTCGCGTTCATGACCGATGTTGACCAGGAACTGTGGAAGCTGGGCATTCCCGCTAAAACCAGACACAATGAAGTAGCCCCGGCGCAGTTTGAGTTGGCCCCGATGTTCGAAGAACTCAACCTGGCGGTTGACCACAACATGATTGTCATGGAAGTGATGCGTCAGATTGCCGACAGCCACGGCCTCGTCTGCCTGCTGCATGAAAAACCTTTTGCCGGCATTAACGGCTCCGGCAAGCACAACAACTGGTCCCTCAGCCAGGCCGGCAGGAATCTGCTTGAGCCCGGAAAAGATCCGCACCAGAATGCGATTTTCCTGACCACGCTGTGCGCGATTATCCAGGCCGTGGACCGCCATGCCGACCTGCTGCGGGTTTCCACCGCTCATGCCGGCAATGACCACCGTCTCGGCGCCAACGAAGCGCCCCCGGCGATCATTTCGATTTTCCTCGGCGACCAGTTGACGGATGTCATTGAACAGATTGAAAAGGGCGAAGCGAAATCCTCCAAGGCCGCCAAAGTTATGCAGATCGGCGTTGACACGCTGCCGCCGCTCCCGATGGACGCCACTGACCGTAACCGCACCAGCCCGTTCGCCTTTACCGGCAACAAATTTGAATTCAGGGCCGTGGGTTCCAGCCAGTCCTGCGCGGGTCCGAACATTGCGCTGAACACCATCGTTGCCGAGTCTTTTGACGAAATCGCGACCGTTCTGGAAAAGGCCTCCAAAAAAGATTTCAACAAAACGCTGCAAGTTCTGCTCCAGGGCATCATCAAGAAGCATAAACGCATTATTTTCAACGGCGACAATTACAGTGAAGCCTGGCTGAAAGAAGCCACCAAACGCGGACTCTACAATTTCCGTAAAACGCCGGAAGCTCTGGACCGCCTGATGGTCAAAGAAAATGTTGCGTTGTTCGAAAAGTATAAAGTGCTGTCAAAAGCCGAAGCTCACAGCCGCTATGAAGTGTTCAAAGAAGAATACCACAAGAAGTTGAAGATCGAAGGCGAACTGGCGTTGAACATGGTCAACACCATGTATCTGCCGACCGCGGCTTCTCAGATGAACAAACTGGCGGACACGGTTGCCAAACTGTCCTCAATCGGCATCAAGGCCGGGGTCAAGGAACTCAAAGCTTCCATTGAAGAGATTGGCGCGATCATCGGCAAAATTGACGCCGCCGCCGCCGCCTTGAAGAAGGAAGTGGCTGCTGACAAGCCGGCGAAAATCGCCGAGGCGCTCATGCCGTTGAGAAAAGCCGTTGACTCGCTGGAACTGGTCGTGGATGATTCAATCTTGCCGTTGCCGAAATACAGCGAAATGCTTTTCATCTACTAATCCTTGCCGGATTTATCAAAAACCAATGCGGAGAAGAATCCTGAAAAGTTCTTCTCCGCATTTTATTTTGTGTCCCGTCAGAACGCGCAGTTATGCCGCATCGTCTCGGAAACGGGTGTCCAAAATCAGCGCGGAAAGTGTCCAAAATGGTTTCTAACCATTTTTATGGCGGTAATCCGGTATCGCTTTTTGCATTTTGCCCGGAATTAAAATATATTATCTGTTTGAATATAAAGAAATAACAGTTAAGGAACTATTTCCGAATGAAGACATTTGAAAGCTTGTTTGCCGAACTGCAACAGAAAGCCGCGCTGAAAGACCCGAATTCAGGAACAGTAAAGGCATTGTCGGCGGGAAAACACGCGATCGGCAAGAAGATTATTGAAGAAGCCGGCGAAGTGTGGATGGCCGCAGAATATGAAGGCAAAGAGAAAACCGCGGAAGAGATCTCCCAGTTGCTTTATCATCTGCAGGTGATGATGCTGGCAAATGAACTGGAACTCAAAGATATTTACAAATATTTATAAATAATGACGCCGTTTAAACTGATAACGGCACGGAGTTGAAAAATGCTGCAAATCGCCATACCCAACAAAGGCGCGCTGTCAGACGGTTCCGTCGAACTGTTGAAAGAGGCCGGTTATAAATGCGTCCGTTACGGTCGCGAATTGGTTGTTGCCGACAAAAACAACGGCATTGAATTTGTATTTCTGCGTCCCCGCGACATTGCCGTGTATGTCGGCAACGGAGTGCTGGACATGGGCATCACCGGCCGGGATCTGGCCCAGGACAGCCTGGCGGATGTGGCGGAGATACAGTCGCTGAATTTCGGACATTCCTCGTTCCAGTACGCGGTTCCCAAGGCGTCGAATCTGCTGCCCGACCAGTTCGGCGGATTGCGGATCGCCACCTCCTACCCGGAAATCGTTGCCGCCGACCTTAAACGCAGAAACATCCATGCAGTCATCATCCGTCTGGACGGCGCCGTGGAAGTTTCCGTCCAGCTCGGCGTGGCCGATGTGATTGCCGATGTGGTCGAATCCGGCAATACCATCAAGGAAGCCGGTTTGAAGATTGTCGGTGATCCGGTCATGCAGTCGGAAGCCGTTATGATCGCCCGCAGCGCCGCCGCCGCGGAAAAGCCGGAAATTAAAACGATCCTGGGCCGGATTCGCGGAATCCTGGTGGCGCGGTCCTATGCCATGGTTGAATATGACATCGAACGCGAGCATCTGGAAACTGCCTGCAAAATAACCCCCGGCATCGAGTCTCCGACCATTTCCCCGTTGAGCAATCCGGACTGGACGGCGGTCAAAGCCATGATTCTCCGCAAGGAAAGCAACCGCATCATGGACGAACTGCACCAGATCGGCGCCAGGGGCATAATTGTCACCGATATCCGGTCATGCAGAATCTGAAGGATTCGGAATTATTTGTTTCTGTGCTATATTAAAGCAATCAATAATTAACTGCGGGAACAGCGCAAAAATGAGCAAAATAATCAAAAAGGCCAGAGAGGTCTTTGATATAGAAATTGAAGGGCTGAAAACAGTCCGGGACAACCTGGGCGAGAGTTTTGAGCAACTGGTCGGCAAGTGTTCCGAAACGCTTGACCGCGGCGGCAAACTGGTGCTGACCGGGATCGGCAAGAGCGGTTATATCGGCAAGAAAATCGCGGCCACGCTGTCCAGTCTCGGCTCCCCGGCGGTGTTCATGCATCCGGTCGAGGCGCTGCACGGCGACCTCGGCATGATGCAGAAAAACGACATTCTGATTGCGCTCAGTTACAGCGGAGAAACCGAAGAACTGCTGGCGGTGTTGAACCCCGCCAGGCGGCTCGGACTTGAAATAGTCGCCATTACCGGGTCCAGCTCGTCGAGTCTGGCCGGGTTGAGTTCGCTGGTGGTGGAAATGACCGTGCCGCAGGAAGCCTGCCCGTTCAATCTGGCCCCGACGACGACCACCACCGCGCTGCTGGCGCTGGGCGATGCGCTGGCGCTGGTGCTGCTGGATACCCGCGGCTTCACGAAAGAGGATTACGGGCGTCTCCATCCGGGCGGCGCGATCGGGCGCGGTTTGACCATGCTGGTCAGCGACATCATGCGCAGCGGCGAACGCCTGGCGCTGGTTTCGCCGGACGCGACCGTCAAGGAAACCCTGTTTCGGATGACCCAGGCCAGGTGCGGTTCGGCAATCGTGGTTGACTCCGGCAACAGTCTGCTGGGGATTTTTACCGATGGCGACTTCCGCCGCAACGCGGAAAAAGACATGGGCATCCTGAACCAGAAAGTTTCATCGGTAATGACTAAACATCCAATCACCGTCTGCGCCGACGCGCTGGCGGTCGAAGCGCTGAAAGTTGTTGAAGACCGGAAAATAAATTCCATCGTCGTCACCAGCGGCTCCGGGAAAGTTGCCGGCTTTATCGACGTTCAGGATCTGCCCGGGTTCAAGCTGATGTAAGTTCCATCCGTCACAGCTCCGGACTGATGCAAAGAGGATTGCAAAGAAATGACGGCAATCCGGTTAAGGCGTTTGGAATTTCGCGGATTGCAGTTAAATTAAGCCGGAATTGATATATTGTTTAACACGGAAAACTATTGAATGAAGCTGTTTCTGCTGAAAAAACTCAACTTCTGCCGCATCGCGGTTTTTTCATTTCTGCTGTCTGCCGCTTTTTCCGCCGTACAGGCCAATGATACCGACGCCAATGCCGCCTATCAGGAAGGGCTGGAAAGATATGCCGCCGGACAATACTATCCGGCAGCCAAACAATTTCTTGCCGCCGAACTGCTGGCCGATTCACCGGGGCTGAAAGCCGAGGCGCTGAAAGAGACCGTCAACAGCTACCGTCAGGCTAAAATGTATTACAAGGAGTTCGAATGCGTTGAACGGCTGCTCAATTATTACCCTTCATTCATCGACTTTCCCAAAATGGTGGACCGCGAATACGAGATCGGCGATGAATATTATCATGGCTATCGCGACCCGGAATTCTGGGCTTTGCGCTGGGTTCCATGGTTGACCGGACCGGACCGGGCGGTTGAAATTTATGAGAAAGCGCTGAAGCACGCGCCTTTTGCCAGCAATGCGCCCCAGGCCAAATTGCGGGCGGCGGTATTGCTGATTGAGACCGGTAAAGTTGACAAGGCAATGGAATTCCTGCGGGAAATCATCAAGCGGCATCCGGATAGTCCCGAATGTAAATATGCGTATCTTGAGCTGGGCAATGCGTTATTCCAGCTTTCCCAGAAAGGCGACGGCGACGGCAAGTACAATCGCGAGGCTCTTGAAGTGTTCAATGCTTTTCTAACCAAATATCCCAATGCGCCGGAAGGTGATTTTGTCAGAAAATGCCTGCTGAAATCCAAAGACATCAACGCCCAGCGGCTGCTGGGCATGGCCAAATTTTATCAGCGGCTTGGCAGGACGGAGCCGGCGGAACGCTACCTGAATGATGTGCTTAAACAATATCCCGATTCGCTTGAGGCGGATAAATCGGAAACGATGCTGGCGAAGATTGATAAAACTTATGTGCCGGAAGGCTTCCGCCCGGAAGTCGAAAGCAGAAATCAGAGTTTCAAGCAAATACCGATTCCGCCGGAAGCTTCGCCGATTATGGTCGTCCCTGAAAACAGCGACGGCAAATGGCTGCTTCCGATCAGGGATCTGGGACTTGGCAAAAAAGATGAAAAAGCAAGTAAATAAGGAGATGATTTCAATGTTCAGGTTGTTTTCAATATTGGTCTGTGCGGCGCTTGCCCTGGCCGGTTGTCTCGCGGGCGGCTGCGGCTATCATATGGGCAGCATTGCGCATCCTCAGGTAACAACGGTTGCCATCGCGCCGGTTGTCAACGAATCGCTCGCGTACAATGCGTCAGCGGACATGCGCGGCATGCTTTGCGACCAGTTCATGTTTGACGGTTCGTTTAAAATTAAAGAACAGGGAACGGCGGACTGCATTGTCTATGCCAGAATACTTGACGTAGTCACCGCGGAAGTCATGTCTGCTTCATATAACAACGGACAAACCTATCAGGCGGCCGAATGGAGCGCGACGGTCAAGGTGGAATTCACCGTTGTTATTCCCGGACGCAAGGACCCGCTGGTTGCCAAACGGACTGTCAGCGGCACGACCAATTATCAGGTTGAAGCCGACGTGGAAACCAACCGCCGGCGCGGCATCCAGATGGCCTGCCGTGATGCTGCTCAGCAAATTGTCATATACACTACCGAAGCGTTCTGACCGGTCTTTTATCAGAACTTAAACTTTTTCTTTAAGGCAGGCATTGCAGCCTCCGGCTACTGCTTCTTTTATGGAATATTTCTTAATCAGACGGTTGATTTTTGACTGGGGCAACGCTTTAAATAAGGCATCCCACGGAACGGTTAATTTCAGCTTTTTCCCGGCCAGCGCATTATACACATCCGGCAGGTCCAGCGTATCCAGGATTCCGGGAACCATGCAGGAAAGCGGCCATCTGGTTGTCGGCGACAGCACCATTTCCTCATAGGCGAACGGCGCATTGAACAGCGTTACCCGGCTTATATCATCGGACAGCAAACCGGCAAAAGCGGCGGCAAGACTGCCCTGTCCCCTGCCGATCAGGTGAATTTGCTTAATGCCGCTGCTTTTCAACAACTTTGCCGCGGCAAGCACATCGAGCACTTTCCCGCCAAGGTACGGTTTGCCGAGCATGATGCCATGAGCCGCGTAAAAATAGTCATAATTATATGGCAGGAAGAAGTCCTCATCCCAGATGTTGCAGGTTTGCGGAGTCGATTCGCCAATACCCCTTACATCCAGTCCGAACATCAGCGAATCCATATCTGAGCTCAGTCCCGGTTCCAATCCGTCTTTCAGTTCCTCATAGGCGGACAGGTGCGGAATGTAAAGCACCGCCTTGTCCGCGGCTGGAATATGGTACAAATTTCTGCCGCAGCGCTGATTCAATATCGCGGTGATGCCCGGTTCTGTTTCGACGGCGAAGCGGTTAAAAAAGATATACGGCGGTGTTGAGACGTAAGCCGCCTGACGCAATACCCGGTGCTCCGGGACCGATTCCGGAATTTTAATGGCAAGTTTTTTCAGGACCGCAGTCTTCAAGTCGTCTTTTGACACGATTTTTTTGCGGGACTCTTTCAACATCGCCGCTTTCTCCAAAGTAAAGCTGCGGAGCAGTTTGCTGCCTGTCAGATTGATAACCTGTCCTTCGGGGGCGCATTGCAGTTCGACTGTTTCACAGGCTTTAAACTCAGGCTCCCTGTCATCTTTTTTCACCCCGGCAAATTCGTTGAAAAACCTGTACATGACCTCGCGATTGGCCAGAGTATAACCGTGACTGTCCGGCCCGATCGCCAGCCTTGCGTTATCTTTGGCGCCGAGCAGGGAGTAAATATGTCTGACGTCTTCGCAGGCCTCACGGGTTCCGCGCGGATCGAAAAAGTCGTTTTTCTGACTCAAAATAATCACCGGGCGGGGGGCGCGGGCGATAATCAGATCGCTCATCTCCAGACCGTATTTCAGCATGTCCGGCGGTATCTGTTCGCAGTCGGACGGCAATTCGTTTTCCAGGTTGCGGAGATAGGTGGTGATGAAGCAGCCGGGCGCGGCCATTGTCGGCCGGTCATCCAGCGCATTGACGTAGGAGGTCAAGGTGCCGCCGCCGGAATTGCCGGTGACGCCGATCCGGGAAACATCGACCTCCGGTCTGCCCAACAGATAATCCAGCCCGCGGATTCCGTCCCAGGCCCGCCAGGTTCCGAAAAATTCACCGGTCAGCCGCAACTGTTTGCCCATCATGTTGTGTTCGTCGCAGCATCTGCCGGAAATATTCTCAGCATCAGGGGTATTGAGAAACTGATAACGTTCCCCCTGGCTGACTGGGTCAATGATGAAAACGGCATATCCCTTAAGCGCCAGTCCCTGGCAGAAGCTCTGGTAGGCCGGTTCGGCTTTGCCGGTCTGCGCATGGCCGCAAAGCCCAAGAACTGCCGGAACTTTGCCTTTGACGCCGGACGGCAGATACAGATTGCCGGTTACGGGAAAATCCGGTCGGCTGTAAAAAATGACCTTTTCAATCGTGAACCCCTTTTTCCTGATAATGCCGACAGTGCGGGCATTGAGCGGAGTGCGTTCCGGCAACGGGCCGAATGCCGCGGCAATCTTTTTGCGGACTGACTCGATGTACTGTTTAGCCTGCAAAGGGTTTTTAATCCCGGCAAGAACTTTTTTCCGTTTCGCCGATATCTGTCGGACTTGACCAAGGTAATAATCCTGCACCATGTGTCCGAATCTCGAATTAATATGCATTAAAAAAAACCTCCTTAAAATGCCTGATTATATTTATTAAAACAGGCAATATATTTATTATAATGAACCAAGTAAAAAAATCATCCTGACTTTCAAAAAAAAGTCATTTTTTCAACAGGCGTTACAAAATCTTGGCGGCGGGAATGCTTGCCGCCAGGCAGGATTCACAGCAGTTGTCCGCCGCCGATGACCGGTCCAAAACGTTTGAGCAATGCAGCGAAACCGCGGGGCCGGGTGCGGCGCGAAAAGCATTCGGCAGAATCGCGAAGATGTAAAAGTTATTTTTTACGGCATCCAAGCATTGGAAAGAGACTTGTCCATATATTGCTTTATCCGGTTTGCCGCCGTCTTGCACCACATAAATGACGGCGGCGGCAATGAAGTCTATTTCATTTGCGGCACAATACGTTTGGCGAGAATCAAGGCTGTCTGCGCCAATGCATCTTTGGATGCGATATTGGTTGCCGGGCCGGCTATAGTTTCCACTTGACGGTCGGACGCGATCAACCGTCCGTCCTTTGCGTGAAGATTAATTTCAAGTCGGGCGGTGGCGCTGAAGAATTCTTTGAAATGTCCGCTGGTTTCCGCCAGCCCTTCGCCGGTGATCCGGAAATCGGCTTGATCTGGCGTTTCCACCACTTTAAAGCCCAGCGCCAGCAACAGCTTCTTCATTTCCGTTTCGGCGGCGGGATCAACGTTTAATTGCGTACGTTCACTAATTTTCACGAAAACGCTTTTATTGGCCGGACTCTCACCAATTTCCTTCTTTAACTCATCAACGACAGACGGATGATCAGCCAATGCCGGCAGCAACTTTGTCGAATTTTTCAAGACAATGCCGGCAATCTTTGTTTTGAGTTCCGGAATAAGTTCAACCGGAGAACTGGTGCCGGAAACGCTGGTACCGATCACCCGGCTGGTTTCCACTCCAATGATTTTTGCCACGACATAGTTTTTGTCGTCGTTCTTGAACACAGAGCCGGTGATGATGATCTTAGCACCTGTCAACTGTCCGATCTTCAACTGGGAGTCCTTGGTCACCAGTCCCGACGTACTGAGTTTTAGCTCACCCATAATCTTGTTGATCTCGCCGCGATCCGCCAGTTCGAATTCCCCGGTTTCGCTCATCTGAGATGAAAGCAGATCGGCCACCGAATGGCCCAGGCCCTCCGCAGCCGAACCGGAAATACGGCATTCAAACGGCATTACCGCGATAGTTGGAACCGCGATTGCCGTTTTATCTGCCGGCTTATCCGCCGCCCGCAAAAACCCGCCGCCGTAAACAGCCAGCCCTACTAACGTTCCGATGATGATTCTTTTGACCATTTTTTCAAATCTCCCTCTATTTTAGTTTTAAGGATCAACCAGACTTCCGGAGTCGCGTCAAGGACGGCGCGCAACTGCGGCGCGACCACGATCAAATGTCCGCTCCAATAATGCAAGTCCGCCACTCCCGCATCGCCCTCGTAACCGATTATAAATTCTTTCTTGTTATATATGACGGATAACCTTGGCGATTTCTTGGCGACCGAAACCATTTCCAGCGATATTTCCCGTAATTTTTCCCGCGGCGGCGACAACTCGTTATCGCCGCCGGCAAAATAAATCACGGTTTTTCCGGCGGCCAGCAACGCGGACAATTCACGTTCCGCAGTGTCGGCCAGCAGATAAATCTTTGCCTGCTCGCGTTCCGCCGGAACCAGACCGATTGCCGTGACACTCTTTTTCAAACCGGTGCTGTCGGCATAAATTCCCGCTTCGCTGAGCGCCGCCGCCAGTTCATTGAGCGGTTCCCGCGAATAAAATGTAATACCATAGCTCCTGTCCGGAGGCAATTCCAGTTTGCAGTTGACAGATGTTCCGGGTTCGAGTTTCGGCAATTCGAAAGTAAGCTGGCCGCTGCCGTCTTCTCCGGTTTTGATTTGTCCGCTTCCCATGATCCGGCCGTTGGAAGTGCGCAGTTCCCAGCTATAATCCTGATTTGCAACCAGCTTTTGCAGCGTAATGCTCTGCGGGCGTCCCCCATATAGATTGAAATCGGCAGCCGCTAATGACATTCCAAGCCACATCAAACACCCCATAACCCATAATCCTGTTTTCATAATCATGCTTCTCTTTCCTTATTTTTTTAGCCGGTTGGGCGGTGAGCCGCAAGCAATTTTGCATGAATGATTTCCACTGGGGCGGCAAGATTGGAGCCGGTCAGGCCGATTCCGCCATAGTATCATCATTAATGACAAATTTCTCATCGCGTTTTAATCTTTCATTTCGGCGTGATTTTATAAATATTGCTTTCGTCCACGGCAATGGCCGATTTGCCGTCCGGATGGGGGAATACCATGTGATGCCAGGTTGTAGTGGCGGCAGGCGGCATAAAAATTAACGGCGACTGGGAAACATCCGGCAAGGTCAGCAATTTGACGGTATTTTCGCCGCCGAACCAGATTTGTCCGGCGCGAGAAAAGAAAGCCGGTTTATAAACGATATCTCTTGGTTGATGATATTTGGCGTCGAGGCAATATTTTGCGTTACCATCGGAAAGGGAGAAAAAGTGTTCAGCATGGTTGGATATTAAGTCATAAGTATAATAATCTGAATTACCAAATGAGCAGAAAATGATGTCGTTAACCACCGTCACCGACGGATCAATTTTCTGCCATCTGGTCGCATGTAGCCGTAAACGGGAGGAATTAGAAGACAGGTTATATTCCCATAACCCGCTGTCGTAAAAGACCACATTGAAAAGGAGACGGTTGCGGGGACGATCGGCAATCAGATTGTAGACGCTGAACGCTGTATTTAATTCCAGAAGATCTTTTTTATCGTCGCGGGAAGTGGAAAGATGAAGTTTCCGGTTTTCGCCATCCGGATTGCAGGAAAAGAGGATGGTTTCATAAGCGTAATCGGAGCGTCCGGATTTTTCTTTTCCGGCGAAGATATATAGACGGCGGTTAAGAATGGCCAGCCCCATGACTGTCGTTGAAGGCAAATCCTTGATTTCGCTGAAGGAATTTCCCCGCAATGATATCACATAAACCGTTTTATCACCGGCAATGGCGATCAGGTCGTCTTCAATCGCGAACGGAGGTCTTCTTTCGGCATTCCGGTCGGCCGTAATTTCTGACGGAGGTGTCCAGGGCGTAAGCATCCGCATTTCTGCGGTACTGATGTCCAGCCTGGCGAGCGCCCATGATTCCTGTATTCCCTTTTTTTCTTTCGTCTTCTGCGACAGCAGCAGATTAAGATTATTGCCATCAAGAAGGGCATTTTGAATTCCCACGCGGGATGTTTTATTCCTTTTTTCGTGAAGCATGGACACGGCGGCAATTTTTTCGATGCTGACATCTTCGTTAAGGGCGGTAAGCGCTTCGCGGGATGGTTCGTTTTGTTTGGAATATGCAGCATGAGCAAGTTTTGCGCCCAGGTCAAAGAAGAAATTCCGTGCTTTGACATCAACAAACGCTTGTTCTTTATATTTAAGAAGTTCCGGCGCCAGTTCCAGTACTTTTGCCGCTTTTTCATCCGGATCGGCGACGGCATTGATGGCGGCAAAAAGAGAATCTATCGTATCAGACTGAAAATTGGAATTGTGAAACTCCTTTTTAATCTTTCTGGCGATATCGCTGTAATCTTTGCTTCTTCCGAAGAATTCTTCTATTCTTATGGTTCCGACGGTCTCAAAGATTTTTCCATCAATGGCGGATGCCTGTTTGCAGTATTCGTTCATCGCATTGATAAAATCGGTTGAACTGTATTTGTTTTTTGTGGTTTCTCGCATTAATTTCAGTTGCAGTGCTTCGATCCGGAGTTGCAGCAATGGATGAATCGCGGCCTGAGCGATATATTCATCACAGCCGGACAAAACTTTTTCTCCAATGGCTTGACTTTCAAATGAGGTTTTTTCTCTCAACCCTTGTATTACGCGGCTGATCTCCATCAACAACCGGAAAACTTTGCCGTCGAAACTGCGCGGAGCGCACAATTCCGAATGTTTTTCGGCGAATTCCCGGCTGACTTTCAGATGATCCAAGGCAATTTTATTTATTGCTGCCGCCCATGCGTCACAATCGTAATAAAGCTCGAAAGTACACATTCTCCAGCAGTACTGGTTATAATTCTGCCACTCGACATAGGAGTTGATGCCGTTGCGAGGATTGAACGGCGGGCCGAGACGACGGAGTTCTTCCTCATACAACGGGCGGAAAATTTCCGCCCATTGGGCCATGTTGGCAAAATCCTGCGGAGTAGAGCCTTTGCGAAAACCAGAGAGGGGAAAAGTATAGTAGCTGATATACAAAGCACGTTGGGTATTCGGGAAATCCCGTGTAAATTCCAACGCCAGATCCATGTTTTTCTGGTTTGTTGCCAACATTCGTTTGTAATTGCCGGCGGGGACTTCCGCCTGATTCAACACCATCTGCCAAAGCCGGTAGTCGCGATGTTCCGGGTTCAGGGAAATCGCCGCATTCAATTTGGCGCGGGCTGCCCGGTACTCTTTACGGGAGTTGAAAAATCGGAACTCCTCAAAAAAACGCGCGGCTTCGGAGATGGCGGAACCCGATACCGCCGGCACGGGTTCCTTTAAATACCCCGCCAGTTCCGTTACCATTTTTTCCACCGTATTTTCGGCAAAACAATTATCCTGTTCATAGCGGAATAATTCATTATCTGTGGCATCGGTCACACGCAAAGTCAATTTGACGATTTCCGGCGAGGAACCCGGCGCAAATTCCAGCCGCAGCAGCCGCGCTGACGGCGCCAGCTTGAACATCTGCCCGGTGATTTTGCGTTCCTGATTCACGCTTTCCAGATAATCGCGCTCCAGTACCGTGACGTTTGGAATTCCACCCAGGCGGCGCTCCAGTTCCGCCGCAATGAACGCCTGCCGGTATTTGAAGCGTTCCGGCACCCCGGCGTCCCGCACCGCCGCCAATGACAGCAGAATCTGTTTGTCGGGATGGCTGCTGACCTCCAGAGATTTTCGCAATTGTCCAATCACGGTTTTGACGCAATCCTCCTGTTTTTCCGGCAGCGCGATGTTTGCCAGCCGGAAACCGTTGCGGGTGTCGTAGATAATCAATCCGGACGGAACTGGACCGTCTTCTTCTTTCTTCGCCAATCTACCGACAATGACCGCAAACAAATCGGCATGAATGGTTTTGCCCAGGTCGGCAAGATTGTCGGCGGTAAGACCGGAGGCGGCAAGTTTGCGTTCATTGAGCGCCGCTTCAATACTGGCGCGTTCGATAAATTCGATGCCGGGATCATTCGCCATGGCGGCAAGCGCCTGATCCGCCACCGGCGCAAGTTCCGGAACGGTTGGAATTAAAGCCACTTTCGCCGCATTTACTCCCGGCGTCAACAACAGAAACAGTAACAGGCTTAGACGTTTCACAGCGGCATGACCTTTCGGGTAATGATAAGATGATTAATCTTCTCGGATTGTACTCCATTCATGGCAACGGGCGAAAACCCGGCAAGCCGCACCGCTTCGCCGCCGGCAATTTTTACCATGCAATCAGACTCAAACGCAAACAGTTTTTTATCAACTCTGCAGACCCAGAATTCACCTTTAAGCTGCGGGGTGTCAAGCCGGATCACGTCCCCGCCGGCAGCGGCAAACTGAATTTTAACGGATTGTCCATGCCCGCCGGGGTTCAGATCTATCTCAAACAACGACTCCACTTTCTTTTCTTCTGTACGCTCGAAAGTCAACAATTCGCCATTAACCATCGCAACGCCGAGACCGTCCGGTTCAAACAGCCTCCGGGATTCCGCCAATAACGAAGTAGTTGGAACGGGCGGCGGACGATGATAAAAAAAGATTCCCGGACCAAGCATTACCAGCGCCGCGACCGCGCCGATCCATGGAGATATACTGACGAGACGGTGCTTCCGCCGTTCCGGCAGTTGTCTTGCTTTGCGGAAAAATTCAGCTTTGAAATCCGCAGCCGGACGGAATCCGGCTCCGGCATGGCGGCGTTCGTATTCGCCGGACAATCGGTTTAGATGTTCATTCATTTCAATAACTCCTTAAGCTGTTTTCCGAGAATTTTACGGGCTTTGTGCACTCTCCAGTAAAGGGTGGCCGGACCGCAGCCGAGCACCTCCGCCGCTTCGTTGGTGGAAAGTCCTTCGAAGACGGTTAAATTCAACGCCGAATGCAAATAGTTCGGCAAGGCACTCATGGCTGCTTCAATCACTTCGGCGACTTCACGGCCATGCTCAGGAGCAGGCGCATCCGGAGCAGGTTGATTTTCAAATAATGCGGTCTCCCGTTTACGTCGGCGCAACAGATCATATGCCTCATTACAGGCAATGCGGCAGACCCATCCGGAAATTTTATCCGGCTTCTTGCAGCGGTCAAATTTAGTCCAGGCTTTTAGCATGGCCTGCTGGATGACATCGTCAGTATCCCCGGTATTGCCTAAAATCCGGAACACCACGCGCCGCATCATCGGCAGATGACAGTCTATCAACTCCCCGAACACCAGCTCCCGGTTGTCGGACAGAACTGTTTCGCTCATAACTCCCCCGGCAAAATTATTACAGCTTCCTGCTTATTCCTCTGAATCCACTAATTAATATGACGCAAAAAAAGCGATAATCTTGGCGGTTCTATTAAAAAAAATGCTTTTTTTAATAGATATTTTACAGTTCAACAGTTATTGACACATTGCTTTTACAGGTTAAATTAGAAGTTGTTTACACTTATATGGAGAGTCCGACACTCGGGGATAAGCGCAAAATGACAAAAATAATTAGCTCTCTGACATGTATTATGCTGATGTTCGCAGCATATTTCCTGCACGGCGAAGCCGCTCCTGTGCCGAAGCCGCCGGTTTTGGTCTATAACGGGCACTGTTACCGGCTGTTCAACGAGCGTGTCTCCTGGAATATGGCGAAAAAAAGATGCGAGGAAATGGGCGGAAGCCTGGTCAGCATCGAGACCCCCGCCGAAAACAGTTTTCTTTACGAGAATATCAAGCATATTGACGGCGTGATTTTCATTGGCGCCAACGATGAGGAAAAAAACGGAGTATGGCGGTGGGCCGGCAACGATAAACTGCTCAACTTTTTTCAATGGGACACCGGTCAGCCGGTCAGCGATGAAAGCGGCAAGGATTACGCGGCGTTTTCACCGGCGGCAAGAAAAGACTGCTGGGGCAATTATTACGGCACAGTATGCAGTAATAAAACTCCAGGCGAAAACACCTACGGCTTTATCTGCGAATGGGAAAAGGCCGAGGCCGCAAACAAATCCATGACAACGCCGCCGCCAGTCCCGGCAACGACGCCGATTATGACGCCGGCAACGACGCAGACCAGGCCGGCAGCTTTAAACAGGCCGGCAGCTGAAGATCCATTTATACATGCAGAGCGGAGGAAGAAGTTTATGGCACGATGCGAACAAGACCGCAAGTGCTACGGCGAGGCGGGATTTAGCGAAATAGAATCGCTTTACCAGGCTGACAACAAAAAACTTAACAGTCCGGACGCACAGGAAATCCTCAAGAAACTTATCAGCAAATATCCGCAAGCTAACCGTTCCGGTTGCGCTATGCTTTATCTGGGCCAAAGATGTCCCGACCGTCCGCAGGCTGAGGATTATCTGCGCCGGGCGATTGCTGATTACGGTGACTGCTGGTATGGCGACGGCGTTCAGGTCGGCGCTTATGCCCGTTTCTATCTGGCCGGATACTACCGGCAAAGCGGAAAGACCCGGGAAGCGGAAAAACTGTATCAGGAAATCCGGGAAAAGTACCCGGATGCCGTGGCGCATAACGGCCAGCCGCTGGCAGATTCCTTGCCCAAATAACCGCGGAAATCAGGTTGAGTAATCCGGATAGCCGACGACAATAATGTCCTCCCCCGCATGCTCAACGGAAATGTTCTTTAATGCCAGGGCTTCAGCCAGCGTCAGTGGATTGGCGCCGCCGATTACCGGACGGCTGTCTCTGCCGCCAAGTATTTTCGGGGCAATGTGAAATTCCACCTTATCCACAATTCCGGCATTAAGCGCCGCCGCCGCCAGTTCGCCGCCGCCTTCCATCAGCAGCGCGGTGACATTTTCATTGCCGAGGCGGCACATTTCCGACCGCCATTCAGCGGCATTGTCCGCGCGGATTATTTCCGGGGTCACGCCATCCGGCAACAGGCTTTTCAGCGCTTCGGGAGTCAACGTTTTTGAGGCGACGATACGCCGCGGCTGCCGCCATCCGGGAATATCGCGCACCGTCAGCGACGGATGATCATTCCGGGCGGTATTGCCGCCGACAAGAATGGCATCCGCCCATTGGCGCAAACGTTGAACCCGCTGCCGGGCTGCCGGGCCGGTGATCCATTTTGAAAGCCCGTCTTTCGTGGCTATTTTCCCGTCCAGAGTCATGGCCATTTTCAGGATGACGAACGGTGTTTTAACGGTAATCCATTTGAAGAAAGCTTCATTAATGGCAGCGCAGGCGGCTTTTTCTATTTCCGTAAAAACCTCGATCCCGGCATTCCTGAGAATATCCACGCCGCGCCCGGCGTGGGCTGGGTTCGGATCCAGCGAACCGATAAAAACCCGTCCGATGCCGGCCCGGAGGATTGCTTCAGTGCAGGGCGGGGTCCGCCCATGGGTGGAGCATGGCTCAAGGGTTACATACAAGTCCGCTTTTTGCGATGCGTTTCCGGCATCGGCCAGGGCGTTAACCTCGGCATGAGGTTTTCCGGCCTGCTCATGAAAGCCGCGCCCGGTTATTTTGCCGTCTTTGACGATAACCGCGCCGACCAGCGGGTTCGGACTGGTCATGCCCCAGGCTTTTTCGGCCAGGGCAATTGCTTCTTTCATATATTCCGATGTTTCATTCTGCATAATTATTTCTCCAGCCGCGGCGTAAACAGCCCGACAAAAGTAGTCATCGTCCAGGCGTCTTCCCAGCTCATTTTTTTTTGTTCGTGTCCTGCTCCCCAGGAATCGCTATATATGATTTTTTTTTCTTTGTCGTTATAGCCGATAATCAGCCGCATGTGCATTCCCAACTCCTGCGCAAGATTTTCCTCTTTGATGATCCCCAGCTTGACAGCCCAGAGCAGCGGGATGCCGGCATTGATATTCTCGATGACGTCCCGTTGAAATTTTTTGAAATTGATGCCGTCTGTAAGCCGGACTTTTTTATAAAGATCCGGGTTCATTTCAGAAACAATTCCACTAAGGGTATACGCCGTTTTTCCATCGGAAGTCATTAAGTGTTTGTCCATGATAATTAATTGCGCATGGGCTCTTACGGCTTCCACGTTATACATGTTGATCATCCTTTTGAAGCTGATGAAATTATACATGTCATCGTTATAGTAGAGTTTTGAGTATTTAACGTTAGTTTTCGCGGCGCAGTCCGCCGCGGCTTTTTCAATGTCGCCAAGCGTTGCGCCGCCGCCTTCCGGCATATTGGTCAATTCCGCCATTATATGCTGATCCATCTTCGAGCCGTAATATTTCAGCACCCGTTCGGCAACAGCCGCGACGCAGTATCCTTTATGGCCCTGGTCAACCATTGGAATTTCCAGGCAGCGGTCGCCGGCGTCATTGGTTTTGACTCTTCCCGCCAGCACTTTTTTAGTCAATCCTTTTTCTATCTTTAAAGAATCAGCGTCCGGTGCCGGCGGTAAAATATTCAGGTTGACAAATTCGGCCATGAAACTCGGGCCGGGAACCCCGTTGTCACTCCATTTCAGCTCAAACTCATAGTCTTTGCTGTTCCATATTTTGGAATAAAACCGTTTGCCGCCGATTATGGAGACGGTTTCTTTGCCGCCTTTTTTACCGGCCAGTTTTTCCAGAACGCCATTCAGTTTTTTGAGCAGTTCATTATAGTCGTTTTTTTCCAGGCTGCCGGCATCGCCGCGGTTAAACAGCGAAAGATAAATCTTGGAAATTTTCTCATTTTTGACGCTGAAAACAGCTTCGTATACCGGAAGTCCGGAAAAGATTATTTTTTCCGGGCTGCTGTCCGCGGAATATCTTAATCCGGATTGGGATGAATCCATCCATTTAAAAAGTTCTTTGCCGGGAAATTGATCGGAAATCTCTTTTGCGGAAGTTGCCCATACGGTCTTTTCTGTTTTCAAGATGCCGCTTATTTCCGTCTGGGCAAACGATTCCGCGCACAATAAAATCAGGCATCCGCAAGCAATGCCGCAACCAACAAATTTCTTTACTGACAGTCTCATGATAAATTATCTCCGGACGGTTTCCAGCCCTGCATCAGGATATAAGTTGAAATCTCCGGGGAAACCGTCCGTGCGTTTTCCCGGCTTATTGCTTCTATTTCCCGGCTGACTCGAAAATCGCGGCGGCATAAAACTCCGGGTCAAAGGGTTGCAGGTCTTCGGGTTTCTCGCCAAGCCCGGCAAAAAACACCGGATAGCCGAATTCCTGATGCAGCGCGACCGCCATGCCGCCTTTGCCGGTGCCGTCAAGCTTGGTCAAGATCAGCCCGGTAAGTCCGGCGGCTTTTGAAAATTCGCGCGCCTGGTTTATCGCGTTGGCGCCGAGGCTGGCGTCAACGGTCAGCCAGACTTCCTGAGGGGCTCCCGGATATACTTTGTCTATCGTCCGGCGCAGTTTTGACAACTCGTCCATCAGGTTTTTCTTTGTATGCTGGCGTCCGGCGGTATCGATTATCAGGATATCGGCGCCCCTTGCCAATGCGGCCTGGGTGGCGTCAAACGCCACACTGGACGGGTCGGCGCCGGGTGCCGCGGAAACGACATAACAGCCGGTCTTTTCGCCCCAAAGCTTCAGTTGTCCCACCGCCGCGGCGCGGAAGGTGTCGCAGGCCGCCAGAATTACTTTCTTGCCTTCCTGCTGCCACAGCCACGCGAGTTTTCCGGTGGTGGTGGTCTTGCCGCTGCCGTTGACTCCGATCATCAGAATGACCGTCGGCTTGCCCGCGGGAGCGTAATTTATTTCCCGGCGGTTTTTGCTGAATATATTGACCACTTCGTTTCTGGCAATCTCGAAAATATCGGCGGAAGTTTTAATATGTCCGCGTTCATAACGTTCGCGGATGTCTTTGACTATTTTCAAGCTGGCCGGAACCCCGAAGTCCGCGGAAATCAGGATGGCTTCGAGATCCTCAAAGGTGCTTTTATCCCATTTCTTTTCGCCAATGAAAATTTCCGCCAGCGAACGTGAAACCGTTGTCGTTGTTTTCTCAAGGCCTTTTTTGAAGATGGAAAAAATCGACTTCATGGTTTACTCGCTGCCTTTCTGGCCGGCCGGGCCAGAGAATCTTTTACCGCATTAAGCATGCCGTTCATGAAAGCGCATGACGATTCGCCGCTGTAGTCGCGGGTTATTTTCACCGCTTCATTAATGCTGACCACCGGCGGCACTTCCAGCACGAACAGCATTTCATAGATTGCCACCCGCATGATGTTCAAATCCACAATCGCCATCCGTTTCAGGTCCCACTTCTGGGAGTGGGCAAGTATTTGCGCGTCAATTTCCTTCAGGTTTTCCAAAACGCCGGCAATAATGCTCATGGCATATTCCCGGCCTTTGCGGAAATAGCGATTATCCTTTAAATCCAGCGACTGGCCGCTCTGTTCGAAAAATTCCGTGAACACTGCTTCGGTCGCGTCGCAGTGGTTCAGTTCCTGCTGGAAAAGAAACTGCATGGCCAACTCCCGCCCGAGGCTGCGGGAATCGACCGGATTGTCTTGTTGTTGAGTACCGGACATGTATCTCTCCGTAATTAACCGAGTTGTTTGACCAGGTTGGCCATTTCAATTGCCGCGACCGCGGCATCCGCGCCTTTGTTGCCGGCTTTGGTTCCGCTGCGCTCAATCGCCTGTTCAATGTTATCCGCCGTGATGATCCCGTAAATTACCGGCACGCCGGAATCGAGGGAGATCTGCGCCAGCGCTTTTGACACTTCGCTGTTGATATAACCGGCATGAGGAGTAGCCCCCTGGATCACCACGCCAAGCGCGATTACCGCGTCATATTTTCCGCTTCCCGCCAGCTTTTTGGCGACGAACGGCAGTTCATAAGCGCCAGGCGTCCAGACGGCATGGATATCCTTGCCGCTGCCGCCGTGCCGGACAATGGCGTCTATCGCTCCGCCAAGCAGTTTGCTGACAAAAAATTCGTTAAACCGGCTGCAAACGATCCCGAAACGGAGTCCGTCCGCTTTCAGGTTTCCTTCGTAAACTTTTCCAATTGTTTTGTCCATAAACTTTTCCTCCGTAATACAGACGTTATATTTTAGTGCGTTTCCCGTAATTTTCCATTCAATAAACAGCTTCTTACAATAAATGGCCGAGCTTTTTCTTTTTGGTCTCAAGATATCGGCGGTTATGGATCTGCGGATCAATGATGATCGGGACCCGTTCATTCACCTTCAGCCCGTAACCGCTGAGTCCGACCAGTTTGCGGGGATTATTCGTCAGCAGCCGGACGGATTTGACGCCCAGTTCAAGCAGGATTTGAACTCCGATCCCGTATTCCCGGAGGTCTGCCGCGAAGCCCAGTTTTTCATTGGCTTCGACGGTGTCGCAGCCTTCATCCTGAAGCTTGTAGGCGTGAATTTTATTGGCCAGCCCGATGCCGCGGCCTTCCTGGCGCATGTAAACGACCACCCCGCGGCCTTCCTGTGCAATCTGCTGCATCGCGGAGTGGAGCTGGGCGCCGCAGTCGCATCGCGCTGAAGCGAAAACATCGCCGGTCAGGCATTCGCTGTGAACCCTGACCAATACATTCTCCTGATCTTTGACATCGCCGAAAACCAGCGCCACATGTTCCAGCCCGTCAACTTTTGACTTGTAGATGTGAATCCGGAATTTGCCATACACGGTCGGCAGATCGGCAGATGCTCCGTGCGCAATCAGCACTTCCGTCTGGCGGCGGTAGGCGATCAAACCCGCAACCGAGCACCATTTCAATTTATGCTTTTTCCTGAACTCATCAAGCTGGGGAACTCGGGCCATAGTGCCGTCATCATTCATTATTTCGCAGATAACGCCGGCCGGGGCCAGGCCCGCGATCCTGGCCAGGTCCACCGCCGCTTCGGTATGCCCGGCGCGCCGGAGCACCCCGCCCGCCCTTGCCACCAGCGGAAAAACATGTCCGGGGATCACGAAATCATCCGCCGTTGAAGTCGGGTCGATCAGCGTTTCAATCGTTTTCGCGCGGTCGTAGGCGGAGATGCCGGTAGTAATGCCGTTTTTGGCGTCAACGCTCTGGGTAAACGCGGTATGGAACGGGTCTTTCAGCGCCGCCATGCTGTACAGTTTCAGCGCCGTTGCGCGCTCTTCCGACAACGGGACGCAAACCAGGCCGCGCCCGTGCGTCACCATGAAATTAATGATTTCCGGCGTGATTTTAGCGGCGGCGGCAATCAGGTCGCCTTCGTTTTCCCTGTTTTCGTCGTCGGTTACAATAACCATTTCTCCGCTTTTCAAGGCGGCGATCACATCTTCGATTTTGTTAAACTCTACCGGCATTTTCACATCTTCCCTTCTGCTGTGTCAGGGCAAAAATAAAGCCCTGAAGACAATTTTGTTCAGGGCTGGCAGAGATCAATACGTCCGGGATCCGATATCGAATCCCGGCATCTTCTTTCATCCAGACTTTACTGTCGGTTACGGAGTTGCACCGTATCTGTTCCGTTACCGGAACTCGCGGACTGTACCGCCGGTCAGGAAACTTCCTTGCGGAATCACCTTGCCCTGAAGATATTTTCATGCCGGAACAATTCCGGCACGACCTTTCAAACAACTACTGATCAAATTATCAGTTTTTCAGTTTCCTTATCAAACAAATGAGCTTTCGGCATGAGCAGCGGCAGCTCAACTTTATCTCCAACCTTGAGAACTTTGTGCGCATCGACCCGGGCAATGAAGCTGTTAATTCCGGTATTCAGGTAAAGATATGTTTCGGCCCCCATCGGCTCGATAACCTCGATTTCAGCCTTGATCTTCGGATAGTCCGCGTTAGCCGTTTTTTCCCAGCAGAGATCTTCCGGACGGATGCCGAACACTACCTTGCGGTTGATATAAGGGCTGACCGCGCTTTTCCAGGAGTCGGCCAGCGGCAGTTCAAAGGTCTCTTCCTTGAAAGTCAGTTTGCCGTCTTTCGCGATGATATCACCGGAGAAGAAATTCATCGGCGGGGTGCCGATAAACCCGGCGACAAACAAATTCGCCGGGGTGTCGTAAAGATTAATCGGACTGTCGATCTGCTGAATAACGCCGTCTTTCATCACGCAGATGCGGTCGCCCATCGTCATCGCTTCCACCTGGTCGTGGGTGACGTAAATCATCGTGGTTTCCAACTGGGTATGCAGTTTGCTGATTTCCGCCCGCATCTGGACGCGCATTTTGGCGTCAAGATTGGACAGCGGTTCGTCGAACAGGAACGCTTCCGGTTTGCGGACAATCGCGCGCCCCACGGCGACGCGCTGGCGCTGCCCGCCGGACAATGCTTTCGGAAGGCGGTGCAGATAATCTTCAATACTGAGAATTCTGGCGGCTTCTTTCACGCGCTTGTCAATGTCGGCTTTCTTGAATTTGCGGAGTTTCAGGCCGAAAGCCATGTTCTCATAAACCGTCATATGCGGATACAGCGCGTAGTTCTGGAATACCATCGCAATGTCGCGGTCTTTGGGCGGAACGTCGTTGATCAGCCGTCCGCCGATGCGGATTTCGCCTTCGGTAATTTCCTCCAGGCCGGCGACCATGCGCAAGGTGGTGGATTTGCCGCAGCCGGAAGGGCCGACCAGCACCATGAATTCGCGGTCTTTGATATCCAGATCGATATTCTTGACCGCCTTCACATTGCCGGGGTAAATTTTCGCCACGTTTCTTAAAGTTACTTCCGCCATACGGAACTCCTTTAGCCTAACTTCCGCAATTGAACCATTGTAATGTTGGAACTCCTTACAGTTCAACACATCCAAAATCCGCAACAAGCCGTAAAGAGCGCTGGAATAATATACCGTAAAACCGGCAAAAGTCCACAGCTTAACCGAAAAATCCCCAAACTGAGCTCATTTTGGACACCAGGCCCCTGTACCTGTCCAAAACGGACAAGTCAGACAGGTCGGACGACTCGGACGACTCGGACATTTTGGACACCCGTGCCCCATATTCTGGACACATGTTTTTTAACCACAGAGGCACAGAGACACAGAGAAATCCTAATCGTAAATAGTGACTGGTGATTAGTGATTAGTTAGTTATCAGCGGCACTCACCATTCGTACATTTTGGACACATCTTTACCTCATTTTGGACCCCCCCGCCTCATTCTGGACCCCGTTGTGCAAGACCCATAGGCCCTACAAGACCCATAGGCCCCATCCAACATTTTGAACCAATTCACGCTCATTTTGGACACCTGTTCCAATGTAGCGCCTTCTCTCTGAGAGGGAGATCGGAAACCCCGTCCAAGACGGACGGCACTACAATAAAACCCATTTTGGACCCGTGCCCCATATTTTGGACACCCTTTCCCATTCTTCCTATTCTTCCCATCTGCGGCTGACATTTCCGAGGATTTAGAGACATCTCCAGTATGGCGTTTTTGCCAAAAACGCCTCTCTTTGCCAGTTTTGGCAAAACTGGCATACAATTTCCTTTCCAACACTCCGAGACTCTGGAGACCGGTTGAGCAAAATCCTTTTAACCACGGAGACACAGAGACAACCTTTCTTGATTTTGAACCACATTTCCGAGAGTCTGGAGACCGCGTTGAGTCTATTGTTATTTTGTTTCTCGCTTTTCTCGCTTTTTATTTCCGAGTTTTAGAGAGCCGTTGAACAGAACCTTTTTTAACCACGGAGGACTTTGTCTTTTCTCTTCATCCTCTCAGTGTTCTCGGTGAACTCTGTGGTAAATCCGTTTTTCCTGGTTCCCCTTTTTCAATTTTCAATTGTCCCTTTACATATGGTAAATTTGTCAATCAAAGAATGTGCAAATGGTTTAAAGTAAGGATGTTAAATCACGTTTTTGAAAAAATTAAACAGGGCTTGCCCGCCCTAGGCGTGGATGGACAGGATTAACAGGTTTTTTATTATAATTCTTTATTTATCTATTTGGTCTGATAGGTTTTACCATCTTCGGTAGTATGTTCCAAAATGGAACTAACTGAATTTTTGTTTAACCCGCTCCTGAGTGGCCCATTTTGCCCGCTCTTCCTCTGTCTTGTATCTGGCGAAAATAACCCGATTATGGCTCCAGCTTAATTCTCGACACTGCGTGGCGAGTCTTCCATGATCTTGATTATATCTCATAAAATTGCTTCATGCGCCAAAGGTTCTTATCACTGAATCCCTATTTCATCTGTTCGGAATTTCCGAACAGTTGAAGCAATCCTTATCATTTTGCTGACCTCGGCAAAATGATAATGTTCTTCTTTACAGAGAGCCATCGGCTCGACCCCATTTTGTAGGGATGGATTTTAATCCATCTACCACGATCCCCGCGCATACCGAGAGCCGTAGGCTCGAATCATACCAAATCCCTGAAAATATATCGCTCGTCATACGAAACCTTAAACTTTTCCAAAAACTCCAAATATTCTTCCCTGAACGTTTGTTTCTTATGATGCTCCGTTTGATTGGCTATATACTGATAAACACTATCCACTTGCGACTGGCTATATGAAAATGCTCCATATCCTTCCTGCCATTCAAACTTGCCTTTCGTTAAACGATGCTCATTCACATACTTTGAAGAATTCGCTTTAACTGTTTTCATCAATTCCGCGATGGACTCCGTCGGTTTTAATCCTAAAAGACAATGGATATGATCCTCCGCGCCGTTTACAATGATTGTTTTGCATCCGGTCACATTTATTAAATTACCGATTAACCCAAACAATGTTGGCTGCCAGGATTTATCAATTACAGCATCTCTACATTTTACCGCAAAAACTGATTGAATATAAATTTGGTGATAGGTATTTGCCATTTTTATATATTCCTTTATTTCTATTTAACGGATTGAAATCCGTTGCCACAATATGTTTCATTCCTACGGAATTCCAATTATTTTATCATTATACAACGGATTAAAATCCGTTGCTACAACATCGGGCGTTCCTGCGGAACACATTAATCCCTATTTCATCTGCTTGGAATTTCCGAACGGTTGAGATCTTTACGATTTTGCTGACCTCAGCAAAATGATAATGTTCTTTTTCACAGAGCCATCGGCTTGACCCATATTGTAGGGATGGATTTCAATCCGTCCTCCACGATACCCCATCCCATCGAGAGCCGTAGGCTCGTATCATATCAACCTTTTTTGTTCCAATATTCTTTTTCCCCTCTCCATCCGGACCCGCTCCGGCAATACGCCGGCCGGTTCAGTCTTTGCCGGCATTTTTGCCTGTTTGTTCGAGGAGAATTTTTTCGCGGAGCATTAATGCCGCGCCTCTGGCGGTGGCGTATTCGTCAAGGGTGGATATTTCTATCGCCAGCTTGTCCGCCGCGCCGGGCATGCAGCGCAACGGCAGTTCCCGCTTGATGGTATCGGTGAGAATATTGCCCAAGCCGGTAAGTTCGCCGCTCAAGACGATCATGGACGGATTAAGCAGCGTCACCACGGTGGAAAGCGCATTGCTGATCTTGCCGCTGATATCATACGCCAGCATGATGGCGGCTTTGTCGCGCCGCGCCAGTTCGCAGAACGTTCCGATTGAAAAATTTTCCGTTTTCAGGGCGGTGTTGACCCCGTTATTGATAAGTTCCGCCACGCGGCGCTTGAGTCCGGCTTCGCCGGCGATGGCCTCCAGGCAGCCGCGGTTGCCGCATTGGCACAGCGGGCCTTCCGGCATGATGACAACATGGCCGATTTCCATTCCGCGACAGTTATCGCCGACGAAAAGCGCGCCGTTTTTGACAAACCCGCCGCCGATGCCGGTTCCCATATCCATGTAAAAAAGACTTTCCGGCGGCTCCGGGGATCTGCTGTAATATTCCATATAGGTCCCGACCATGGTTTCCGGCAGTATCAGGCTGTGGCGGAGGCCGGTTGTTTCGCGCAGCCAGTCTCCGGTGTTAAAATTCTCCCAGCCGTGGAGATTGACCGCTTTCAGCGAGATCCCGTGTTCAATATCCACCAGCCCCGGATCGGAAAAGCCGACTCCGGCGACGATATCCCAGTTGACGCCGACATGATTTTTTAATGCGGCCAATACGGTTTTGATTTCCTGGCGGCAATCGTCAAGCCTTTTGCGGGAAAGCCCGGGGGCTTCCGCCGAAGCAATTACCGTTCCGTTTAAATCCGTAATCACGCCGATGGTCTTTTTTAACTGGAAATCAATTCCGAGCAGCCATAAATAATCCATGTTGAACGTTATTGACGGCGAAACGCGGCCGGTTTTCTTGCCTTTTCGCTCCAGTTCCGAAATTATTCCGTCCTGCTTCAAGGCATCAACGACTTCAAACACCGTTGCCGGGCGAATCCCGGTTTGCCGGACAAAGTCCGTTCTGGTCATCTGGCCGCTGCGGCAAAGGCATTTTAAAATTTCCTGCCGGATATATGTTTTCTTGCTCATTTTCAGTTAAAGTCTCCATTGTTATGTATTTTTATAATACGTTTATGTATTAAAAATACATAAAAACATCAAAAAAATCAAGGAATATCTTTGAAAAATATTGAAAAAATTGTTTTTAAGGGCTATAATTTCATTATAATTAATACATTAATTCTGAATAAAACACGGAAAATTATTATGAAAACGGTAAAAATGGGTGAAATGACGGTTAACGAACTTCAGGAATATCTGAAGACCAACCAGACAATAATTCTGCCATACGGAGTGGTCGAGCAGCACGGTTATCATCTGCCGCTGGACACCGACATCCGGAATGCCGAAATCATGGGCGCCAAGCTTGCGGAAAAACTCGGCTGCATCGTCGCGCCGACCCTGAATTACTGTTTTTCCGGCGGCATGCTGACCGGCACCATCAATGTAAAACCCAATACCTTTTCCAATCTGGTCGGCGAAATCATCGAATCGCTGGCCTTGCAGGGTTTTAACAATATTATCGTGCTGCCGGGACACGGCGGCAGCGAAAGCATGTTCCATCTGAAGGAATCGCTGCGCATTCTCAAGTGGCTGAACCCTTCGCTGCGCAATACGATGATTATGATGGTATCGCTCTGGGATTTTTCTCCGACGTGGCTGAAAATGTTCAAGACCCGCGATTATCATGCCGCCAACGCCGAAACTTCTTTAATCAAGTATTGGACCCCGGAAGTGGTGCGGGAAAAAGTGGTATTGGACAAACCCGCCGTGGCGGAAATGCTGCGCAATGACCCGGACTCTTACCAGAAACGCACCTCATTTACCGGTTTAGGCGAAGAAATTCCGTTCACCGAACAGCGCGCCGAAGTAAAAGTGGGAGTGATGGGGTATCCGCAAGAAGCGACGGTCGCCACCGGCAAAAAGATCAATGACGAAATCCTGAAAAACGCGGTTCCGGCGTTGAAAAAGGCCATTGCCACTGCCGCCAAAGTCCGCCGGGACGGAACTGAGGTAGAAATTAAAAATAATGCTAAATTGAAAATATTATCCCTTTGAAATCTATGGAAATTATCGATTTAACTTTTGAGCCGGGCAAAGCGCCGAGCGGTTTTTTCAAAACTGAGCGCAAGGATGTTTGCCTGAAATCGCCCGGCATAGAATATACCGGAATCATTTATGAGTTCAGCATGAGTTCCATGGCGGGAACTTATCTTGACCTGCCCGGACATATCGCGGAAACCGCCGACGGTCAGGATGCGGCGAATTATCCGCTGGAAAAACTGTACCGCCGACGGGCCGTGGTAATCCGGCTTGACCGTGAGAGCGAGTCCGGCGGAGTTACGGCGGCGGAACTGGCCGATGCCTGCCCGGTTGAAATTAAGCCGGGGGACGCGCTGATCATTAACGCGCTCGGCGACCGCCAATTTCACGAAATCAACTTCCGTTCCGTATTTTTAGAGGAGGATGCGGTTGAGTGGATAATTGCGCGGAAAGTGGAGCTGCTGGTTTCAGACATCTATGAAAGCACGGCGCTGATTGGAGTTTTTTACAAACTTTTTCAGGCGGGAATTTCCACGGTCTGTTGTCCGGTAAACCTGAATAAATTGTCAGTTCCGGAAATAAAGTTAACTGTGATGCCGCTGCCGGTCCGGGAAGTCACCCAGATACCGTGCAGGGTTGTCGCGGAAATATAATATCAATAAATTAAGGCGGGCTTTGCCCGCAACCCAAAAGTAAGGAATTCAGGAGTCAGAATTCAGTCAGTAGTCAGAATGGGACAAGACAAAAGACAAAAGTAAAAAGATAAAAGTCTTAACATTAAAAAAGGATTTCTCTGTGTCTCTGTGCC
>CAIKZE010000428.1 GCA_903831825.1 uncultured Lentisphaeria bacterium
AGAAAATTTCATACGCAACCGGACTTTCAAAATCGCTTACTCAAGAGTATGTTAACCTTATTAACGAAGAAAGGTCGGAAGCATGAATAATTCAATTTCAAGCTCAAAAAATTGCCGACCGGAAATAGACCCTTATTTGTCTTTGAGCCGATAGTTGCAAATATAATCTTTAACCGCTTCTTTCAACGGGGTGGTTGTCTGCTGATAACCCAGGGTGCGGAGTTTGCCCATCTCGGCTTTAGTATAATACTGGTAGCGGTCGCGGAGATGTCCGGGCATTTCGACATATTCGATGTTAACCGGTTTGCCCAGGGCTTCAAAAGCGCCTTCCGCCAGCGAGTTCCAGGTTTCGGCCTTGCCGCTGCCGATGTTGAAAATGCCGAACCCTTTGGGGTGGTTCATCAGGAACAGAATCATGCTAACGGCGTCTTTGATGTAAAGGAAATCGCGTTGCTGCTCGCCGTCTTTAAATTCAGGCCGGTAAGATTTGAAAAGTTTCATCCTGCCGTCAGCGGATATTTGCTCAAAAGCCCGGCATACCACGCTGCGCATTTCCCCTTTATGCAATTCATTCGAACCGAAAACATTGGAAAACTTCAATCCGGTTATTTTTGACAGCAGCCCCTGGCGTTTTGCCCAAAGATCGAACATGTGTTTGGAATAACCGTACATATTCATTGGCCGCAGCGAATCCAGTTCATTTTCATTGTCATTATAGCCTTGCGCGCCATCGCCGTAAGTGGCACAGCTCGAAGCGTAAATAAAACGGATATTATTATCGGCCGCGAACCGGGCCAGTTCTTTGGTGTAAGTAAAATTGTTGTCCGCCAGATAGGACGCGTCTTTTTCGGTGGTGGCGGAACAGGCCCCCATGTGAATGATGCCTTCAATGCGCCCGTGAGCGAATGCGCCGGCCAGCAGTTGTTCCCGGAAATTATCTTTTTCCATGTAGTCGGCATATTTAAGCGCGCGGAGATTTTTCCATTTCTCGGAATTGCCCAGATGGTCAACCAGCAGAATATCCTCGATGCCTGACTTGTTAAGTCCCCAGACCACCCCGCTGCCGATAAGTCCTGCCGCGCCTGTTACGATATACATTTTAAAATCCTTGTACGCTTGTTCCGCTTGTGCTGCTTGTGCTGCTTGTGCCGCTATTGCTATTGCTCGGCATTGATTGCCGGTTTACCTGTTTAAGCGGGGTTTCCGATGCAGTCAAATTCATTGTGACCATAATTGAGTTTTTATACTCTTTACTGCCGTTGTAGTCCTTGCTTGTTGACCGCGACAGTTCCACCGCCAGTTCCCAGCAGTGTACGGTTTTACTTATTTTAGCTCTGATTTCACGGATATATCCTGCTTCAAAGTCATACAGAACTTCATATGAGCCTTTCAGGGTGCGGTCCATCGTAAACGGATGGTCAAAACCGAAAACCAAAGTTTGAATACGGTTGTTATAAGTTTGATCAAAGGCGCTGCCGGTAGTCATCTGGGTCAGAGTGCTGCCCATTGAATAACTGGACTGCGTGTTGTAATAATTCTGATATGCATAACCGAAGTGAACATTGACATCCTGAATAATTTTATATTTAAGCAGAAGTTCCCATTTATTGAGCAGGTCGCTGGTTCCATTGGTGAAACCCGCCACTCCGTTCTTGATCGTGGGGCCGGTATAAGAATTATTGCCCGCATTCAGCGACAGCAAGCTGGTAATGCTTGTGTCTTCAAACGGGTTGAAATTCAGTTTAGTGCAAAAATCACCGACATTATTAAATCCGTCCTGCCGCTGGAAATGATAGTCCCAGTAGTTTTCCATGGACATCCAGCTATAGATTTTTTCGCCGCCGTAAGGGCCCTGGCGGGTCTCCAGGCGGTTCAGCATGCCGAGACGGACGAAGTTTTGCTGCTCAATACGGTCAATATCATCAAAGTAATAAAGATTTTTACGGTCAACCGTCGGATCGGGAATATAGGTATAATTGACATACGGTTCGAACACATGACGCATGCCGTCGATTTGCCAGAACGCATTTTTACCATTCTGCCAGGCCTGGGAAATCTTCGTATTGGCTTCCATCCCGAATTCGCCGACGGTACGGAACCGGCTGCCGCCGTTGTTGTCATAGTTCTTAATAAAGGCGTTGGAATTGCCGCTGGCATTGTTAACCGCAAACATGTTATTCAAGTCTTGTTCGGAGATGCCTGTCTGTGAAGAATTCTGGTAATAAGTCATACGGACGCCGGCGCGCGGAATCAGGTTCAGCCAGTCAAGTTTAAGCGGGTAATAGAACATATGCAGGGTGTCAAACCGCAGAGAATGGTAATTTGAAGGGTCTACCATATTGCCGGTGGTGCGCGGCTCGTTAAAATCACGCCACTTCATATCAAGATTGGCAACGCTGGTTTCGCCCTGATAGTATATGTTTGAGAACAGTTCCTGGCGCGGCACATCCACCCGCCATCCCGGCAACTGTTCCACCGCGGTATAAAAATTATTTACCCGCGGCCGGATGTACAGCGAGGTTGAAAGCCGGTCGAACTGCTGTTCCAGCGCCGCATAAGTCGCCGGCTCCGGATTGGCGTTAAACTCATTGCCAAAAAAGTCATTGCGGAAATAATAGTCACTGGTGATTTCCAAATTACCTCTGAAATCCAACTGCGGAGTAATATGCGTAACATTGCTCAACTTGAAATCGTAACGGGCATGCGGAATCGTGAGCCGTCCGTTTGCAACTTCGCTGGTTTTATAAGGATGCTCGTCATACAGGGCATATCCGAAAATATCGGTCTTCGAATATTCCGTTTCTATTATGGTTTCATCACCGTATCCGACGCCGCGTTTCGAATACAGGTCCAAAAATAATTTGGTGGTTGCATACGGAGAATCGGTAAGCTGAAATTTCTTTGACATGCCAAGATACATTCCCCAGTCGGAACTGTAGCCGCCGCGGACTTGAAACAGTCCCGGACTTTCGTCTTTCGGTTTGTAAAATACCGGAACCCAGAATACCGGAACGCCGAAGACTTTCAGTTTGCAGTTATATCCCCAGATGCTGTGGTCGCCGATATCCGGATTATAGCCTTCAAATCCGAAACTTTCCTGCGCATACGGGAAAATATTGGCTTCGGCGCAGGCGATGGAATAATGTTCTTCGTTGGTTTCAAGATATTCGCAGGAACTTATTTCCGCGTCCTTGACACTTACTTCGCCGCCGGGTTTACGGGTTCCGGATTTGGCTTTGCAGACGAATGTCTTATACCTGGCTTCAAAGTCCGCGACATCGATTACCCCGGTGGAAAGATTACCGCTGGCCCGGCTGGCTTTGATCATATCCCCTCTGGTGTATACGTCCACATCCACCGTCTGGTTGCCGAGCGGGTCCACGGTATATCCCAGTATTTTTACCATAACTTCCGGCATGGCTTGCAGTTTGACCAGATCGCCAATCGGAATATTCGCCTTTTTCTTTTTCGTTTTATACAGACGGATGTTGCCTGCCGCTTCAATATCCTTGCTTTCAGTGTTGACGATTGCGCGGTCGGCGTAAATGGTAATATCACCGTAGGGAATATATACGTTGCCTTTTACAACAATATTTTTGCCGACGATACTCCAGGAATCAGCTTTGGTGTTGCTGAGGCTGCGCCCTTCGGCATTGGTGAGATCGTCAAACTCAAAAACCTTGGCGCCGGATGAAACCATTGAGAAGACACAGAGGCAGGCCGCTGTAAAAAGCAGTTTCAGTCGAAAACCAGTTTTATTGGCTGCCAGTGAAATCATCAGCGGGTATAGGCCTCCAGTAGTTGCTGTTCAGTGTCCTTGGTATAAAATCCGTTTTCGTCCAGCGTCGCATTGATTCCCGACGCTAATTTTGAAATATCCTTGACGGGAGTAAGCGGCATATCCGGGCAATTCGGGAAAATCACGGTCTTGCCGGGGAATCTGGCGTTAATCACCGCATCAAGTCCTTCTTTCAAGGCATTCATGCCGCCGACTGCCGCCAGCGCCGTGACCGGTTTCAACAAGCCCTTTTCCGCCAAGTCCAGAGTATGACGCAAATGTGCGGTTTTGCTGCCGCTGGAACCGATGAAACGCATCCCGCGGGCGGCGATGCCGTTTACGTTCAGTTCGCCTTCTTTGCCAGCCGGAATACCGGCGAAAATATTCATCAATCCATCGTCTTTGAGGAATTTTGCGGAAGCGTTCAGCACCGGAATGACCGGCACCAGCATGATGATGTCGTCAAAGCCTTCCGGCGCGAAGTCCGCAATCTCTTTTGCAAATTTTTCCGGCGACATTCTCGACGGATTGAGCGTGACAAATTCGATGCCTTTTTCCTGAATCTTGCCGGCCAGTTGCATGCGGACATTTTCGATGCGGGCGTCATCCATATCGGAGACCAGAATGCGTTTCGGACAGTTTTCCGACTCCACCGCCATCTGGGTGTGCATTTGTCCCATGGCGCCGGCTCCGCCGGGCAGCCAGCAGGTGCCGCCTTTTTTCAATTCGCTTCTGACATTTCTGCCGTAGGCGGCGGAAAGAACCTCGCCTTTAGCTCCCTGATAGAACCAGCCTTCATAGTGAATGCTGCCGACGTCAAAAGACCAGGCGTCATCCGGATAATCGCCGATAAAGCTGATTACCGCGCCGCGATTGCAGGCTTTCGCCAGCTTTTCGCCAAGTTTCTGGTCGCTGACGTCGCAGATAAAGATATCGTCAAATTTCAAGTCATCGGTTATATTCTTAATCACTTCCGCTTTGATGTTGAGTTCCGTTTCCAGCGCTTCCAGCGCACCGGGCGAAAGATTCAACGCGCAAACTTTTGACGGACAGGATTTTTTCAACAATTCGCCGGCGGCATAGATTTTGCGGCTGCCGGGATCCGCGGCAATCAACACGGAACCGTCGGGTTTGGGAGCGGTGCGGTTTTCAATCATGTAACTGGCCTGAACGCAGGTCCAGGGTTCCATCAACGCCGCGACCGCGGACGGTGTGTCTTCTTTTACCGGCAGCAGATAGCAGCCTTCATCGCCGTTAAGCACACGCTGATCAATCAGGCTGTATTGAGACATGCCGCCGTTGATCGCATAACCATAGGCAAAACCTTTGCCGTTCACGTAAATATCCGCCTGGATGATAAAACGCTGTCCGCACAGGAATTTGTCTTCCAGGTTTTTGCCGACTTTGACTACCGTCATTACGGCTTCATGTCCGGGAATTACCGGATCGGCGCTGAGGTCTTTGGAGATGACGCGCGGGTGTTCTTCGCCCGCCCGAATCAGTTTAACATCTGAGAAACAAAGTCCTATTGCATCAATTCTGACCAGCAGTTCATTATCGCCATTTACGGGCACGGGTATTTCACATGGCTTATTGTCTTTTCCGAGTTTGTCCATACCGGCGCCGAAAAGCGGCCACGCAAGCATCTTGTCCGGCAATTCACAATTACAACTCATTTTATCAGCACTCCAGCTTAAACGTTATTAAAAACGATAATATTGCCCTGTTTACATCAAAATTCAAGAAAATCCCCAAACTTTTTTCAAGGTGAAAAGGCAAGGGAGCAAAAGTTTCCGGGAATAAGTTTAAATTTGCGGGAAATTGCAACTGAATGTCCTTCATGAACTGGATAGTATCGCAGAATGCGGAAACTGATATGTCCGGAATTGTATTTTGACGGTTTCTATTTAAAAAGTTTGTTTTTTCCTGTTTTGACTATAGAATTATGCTATTATTAAGAATATAGTATAAAATGGAAATTCTATATTCTATATAGAAGTGTAGTAATTTATATCTGAAATTTCATAAGGGTCATTTGCCATGCAAATTAGAAGAAGCAATTACACGATTGTTGAAATACTGTTCGCAATAAGCATTGTTGTCATCCTCGTAAGTATGTTGCTGCCGGCGATCAATGAATCTCGCGAGAAAGCCCGTTTTGTGCGTTGGGTCGGCTTCAATAAACAATGCAGTTCCGATCCCACCTGCGTAATCAATTTCAACTTCCAGGAAGGCAAGGGCTCCACGCTTACAAACTCAGCGGCGGGCAATGAAAATGTTAAATTCAGCGCCAAAGACTACAATGGCATCGTGGAGGGCAGTAATTTTATCGCCAAGAACGGCGACTGGGTAACCGGCCGCTGGTGGAAAGGCAAAAGAGCGCTGCACTTTGACGGAAATACGATTGTGGAAATTCCCGGCAATGATGCCATTAATTTTGGAGAAGGCGATGATTATACTATCATTGTCTGGGTGAAATTTGACCAGTTAAACCAATGGGCCACCCCGTTCAGCAAATCGTACGCGGCCAATTACGCCCAGTATGATCTCTACTATGACAATACCACTTACTCGGCAACTCAGACAACACCGGCGTACAGCGCACTGTTTGAAGTGGACGTCTGCCGCACCTGTGTCGGTTATGACAATATGTATCGCAACCCCAACGGCACCATGTCGCAAAGCGTGCAATTGGATACGGATCACTGGTATATGATCGCATTGAGGAATAAGGTGCAAAAGAGTTCTTCCTCGCCGGCTGTCAACGGTATCAACGACCATTTGGTGGATGTATTCTGGAACGGCAATTGCTTAAACGGATCCCGCGGCACGAACAACGGCGCGGCTACAAATACACTCTGCAACGCCAAATTAATGTTAGGCGCAATGCGTTTCTGGGCCGGGCAAAACAGCGGGGACGGTTCTTTGGGCTGTTTCTTTATTGGCAGAATTGATGAATTCCTCGTATTCAAGCGGGCGCTTCAGGACACTGAAATTCGCGGGCAGTATATGATGGGGCAGGAACATAGTTATTGACAACGCTTTTTCTAAAGCTTCCGGTTATTGAGCCGGAAGCGAAAAGAACTTATATTAATATCGAAATGACCAAAACTTTAACATTCAGGGTAAAAATACTATGAAATTGCTGCAGAACAATATCCTTTTTCTATGGTGGACGGTTGTCATTGACTGGCTTGCACAATTTGGCGTCTTCCGCTGGATTCCGAAAAAAATCTTCACGTACATTATAATCCTGTTGCTTTTGACAGGAGCGTCTTATCTTTCCCGCGGATTTTTCAGTCCGCCGAAAGATCTGCCGGTAAACCAGCTTCATACCATGTGTGCTCAATGCAACCATCGTGAAATCATGAATCTTATTGAGCCGGATCAAGGCGTATGTTCCAAATGCAAAGGCAAACTCGGTTATGCCTGGCAACAGGGCTGTTCAATGCTAATTAAAACAGCCTCAATTCTAGCTTTTTTTTCGTTCATTTGTTTTCATCAGTAATTTTGAATTCATAATGCCAAGTTCAACCCATTCATTAATCAATAATTTAAATTTTCTGTACTCATTTAC
>CAIKZE010000429.1 GCA_903831825.1 uncultured Lentisphaeria bacterium
AATTTTAACATGGATACCGTCCTTTCGGGCTGCTTGCCCGGGTTTGTGTTTAAAGAACGGTATCTTTTTTATTGTCAAAACGCCAGCAAAATTACTGTTTTTTCCGTATTTCTCGCCGCAAATGCGGCTCAGTTCAAGAGCTTTTACTTTCTTAATTTCCATTTTCTACTACCTTCTCCATTTCTTCTTTATTCGCAGGCTTGTTTATTTTATAAACTAAAAATATAAATGAGGTCAAAAAACAAATAAAATAAACTAATAAAAGCGGGGCTAGAAAGGTCATAAATATAACCGGGACTACACAGGGATTGTTTGGTGTTAAAGTTACTACAGTAAAAAATGAACATGATGCGGAGAGGATAATAACAATATATCTGATTAAATTATTTGCAGTAAACTTAATCAATAAATAAGACAAAATTGATATAACGGCCAGCAATAGTAAAGCAATACAAAATGCTTCTCCAATGCTGCTGATAAGGCTAATTGATTTTAATATTTTAAAACAAACTAAAGGCGGAATAAAAATATATGTTACATTAACAACAAGATTTACTATAATTTTAAATGCCATTTTTACCATCCATTTCTATTCGGTTTTATCGCCGATGCAGTATAAAAACTTGTCGGTGCGGATGTAGAGTTTACCATTAACAAGGGCGGGGGTGGCTACTACTTTTTCGCCCAGGGCGCAGACGGCTTCCTGAGTGTATTTTTCGCGATCCGGTTTGATGATGAACGCATTGCCTTCCATGTTGAAAACGATGATGCGGCCGGAGACCAGCAGCGGCGAAGAATAAAAACCGGAGCCTAGTTCTTTTTCCCATAACTTTTTGCCGGTGGCTGCATCAACACAACTGGCAGTTCCGCTGCTGGAGAAAATATACATGGCATTTTCGAACGCCACCGGGGAAGAGACATCCGGCAGCGTGAGTTCATTGGTTTTCCAGAGCAGCCTGCCGGCGGCGGCGCTGATGGCGGCGGCGCAGGCGTTGTCATTGGCGACCAGTATCCGGCCTTCGGAATAAGCGGCGGAAGTGCCGACTTCGCCCCCCATGCAGTTTAACTGCCAGACCGGATTGCCGGCGGCGGCGTCAAAAGTTTCCACGGCGTCACAGGTGATGGTAACGATCAGCTTGCGCCCGGCAACATTAATCACTGACGGCGAAGACCAGGAAATCGAGGTTTTGCGGTCGGCGCTCCATTCCGGTTTGCCGGTAACGGTATTCAAGGCTATGAGTAACTGACGGTTTTCATCAAAAAACTGGACTATCAGCCTGCCGTCAACGATTACCGGGGAACTGGAATAGCCGTAGTGATTTTTCGGCACTCCCAGATTCACCGCCCACAGCCGTTTGCCGTCCATATCGGCGCAAACCAGATCGCCGGTGGCAAAGACCGCGAACACCCGTTTGCCGTCGGTCGCCATCGTCGGAGCGGCATAACCGGTATCTTCGGTGACTTCCGGCGGAACCGCCGGCGACCCCGGAATATTGTCGGCGGCATGACGCCAGAGCAGTTTGCCGTCGGCCGCATTGAAACAGTACATTTCCCGGATTTGTTTATTGCCGCCGGAAACAAAAATGCGATTGCCCCAGACAACCGGCGAATTGTAACCCGGCAGCGGAATTTCCGATTTCCAGAGAATGCCTTTGCCGGTCTTACCGTCCCAGCCGACGGGCAGCTTGTAATCCGGGGCAACTCCAATGGTGTAAGGCCCCCGGAAAAACGGCCAGTTACGGTTAAATTCTTCAGTCGCGACCGGCGTTTCCGTAAGTTGCGCATCAGGGGCTGTTTTTTTGACCGAAGCGGCTTTGGCAACCGGCAGCGCAAAGGGTTTAACCAGAAAAACGGTTACTACTGCCAGCAGCAATACGGCGCTTCCGCCGATGGCAATACCAACGCGAGTCCTGGCGGCCAGACGGTCCGTTGAAGCGCCGCCGCCCGGCGGAGTATTCGGATACGGACGGGTGGAAGCGGCGACTTGCAGCATCGCCAGCATCACGATCATGCCGCCGATAATCAGAAATCCGCCGCTATGGAGTTGATCCTCCCCCGTAAACCAGGCGCGGCGCGAAAGCAGGTCCAACTGCCGGATTTGTTCTTTCAACTGTTCGCTGCCGCGTTCATCGTTGATGTATTGTCCGCGCAGTCCGGACAGCGCCGGAAGATTCAAAGGTTCGGTGCGTTTGATCTGACGGTATTGGAGCAGCATGATCATGATTACAGCCAACAGAAATACCGAGGCAACCACCACGACGGCCAGCGCCGTCCGGTGAATGATATTTCTGGTTTTTATAGAGACTTTTTTCATCTCTACTCGCCTTCTTTGAGCGTGATCCGGTTACGCTTGTCCCGCGGGCAGACGCTGTAACATCTGCCGCAGCAGACGCAGATGCTGCGGTCAACCTGATAATCCTGCTGTTCGCGCCGCTTGGAAAAATTAAACAGCCGCGCCATTATCGCCAGCGCCAGAAATACTCCGAGAATGCAAGAGCCGAGGCGGATATTCGAAACGACTCCGCCGACTTCCCGCTGAAGTTCCGCAACCGGGGTTCCGGCGGAACGGAACGCCAGCGATTCGTCAGTCTGCGGACGGTCCCCGGCGGCAAGCTCCGCGCAGACCTGCCGGCAAAGCACGACCTTGGGATGCAGCAGGCTGATTTGATTGCCGAGAAAATATCCGGTAACGCCCGAAGCCGCCGCCGTCATCGGCAGCAGCAGCAACAGCAGAATTATCCGGTGCAGCGACTTGCGCATCGGTTCGCGTTCATCCTCCGGCGGCGACGGCGGCATGATCGCGTCCACCGGGCAGACATCTTCGCAGAGCCGGCAGCGGATGCATTCATCCGGAGTGACGGACACCCGCCTGGACGAAAGCTTGGAAAGCCAGCTTAATAATACGCCGTAGGGACATAGGTAACGGCAATACGGCCGGGCGACAAACATCCCGAGCAGCAACAGCAAGGTTCCGGCGGACAGCATGAAAAACGGTCCGGTCATTCTGTAAAATCCGACAAAAGGATCAAACCGACAGATGAGAAAACTGATGCCGGTGGCGGCAAACAGCACTCCGGCGCCGAGGTAGAACAGCGGGAGGATGCGGAGGATGCGGTCCAGCAGCGGCGGCACTTTTAACGGATAAAAAATGACCAGATCCTGAATGGTGCCCAGCGGACAGACCGAGCCGCAGAAAACCCGGCCCGCGAAAAGCGCGAAAAACAGCGGAAGCATAAAAATTCCCAGCACCACCGGCGAGATCGGAAAGTTCTGGTTGAAAACGGCGGCGGCAACATTCTGGATGGAGCCGACCGCGCAGATGCAGCCGCCGATGAGGAATCCGAAAAAGGCGACGGACGCCAGAACCATCGCGAAAATTCCGCGGCGCGAACGTTTACGGTACAAAAAATAACAGGACAACAACAGGAAAATCAGCAGCATGCCCAGCGCCGCATATTCCAGGTACGGCGTTACCGGCAGCACCGACCGTTCCAGTTGCGTGGCGGCCGACGGCAGCGAACTTAACGGCGGCGCTTTATAGCCGCTGGTAAACTCCGGTTTCGGAAAACGGTTCTGCGCCGTCAGCAGCGGCATTGCCGCAAAAAACATAATTAAGCCGGCAGGCAATTTTCTGAGTCTGTTCATGTCTTTTTGCCTCCCGTTACGTCGCTTCTCATCAGATAAGGGTTCGTGGCGGGCACGCGTTTAAACGCGTCCGCGGGACAGGCGACGGCGATGGCGCATTCATTGCAGTGTTTGCAGCGGTTATGGCGTATCTGCAGGAACAACGACCCGTTGCCGAAATCGCCGCAGCCTTTGACGCAGCGGCCGCAACCGATGCAGAGTTCTTCATCAATCGTGTATTGGAAATATGGGTCTTCAACGAAAGTGCGTTTCAGCGCGCCGGTCGGGCAGAGCTGATTTTCCGCGCCGGTATCGAGGGCGACCGGTTTCTGGACGAAATAGCCGCTGCACAGGTCGCAGTAGCCGCAGCGGGCAAAGCAATGGACGCATTTGACCGCGGAAGGAGTAAGTACGCAAGCCGTGGCGCATCTGCCGCACTGGATGCATTTTTCCGGATCAAGCTGCCACACGGTTTCAACAAACTGTTTGCGTTTAAATACCATTGCCGCCCCGGCCAGCCCTATTGCGGAAATTCCGCACATTTTCAAAAAATTACGCCGAGACAATCCGGATGTTTTTTTCTGTTTTTCGCTCATGGTCTTTTCCCTCCGTCTTTGTCCCGCCGGCGAACCCGGTCACGGAACGCCTCGGCGTCCGGCTTTTGGCAACCGCCCTGTTCCGGGCAGGCGGGACATGACCCGTCGGGACAACTTCTGCCGCGCAGCAGCAGCCCGCCGCCAAGTCCAAGCGCCGCCGCAACCACAGCCCTGCCCGTCAGCAGCAGCCAGTCGCGCCGTGATTTTGAATCCGGAACATGCTTATCACCGGTATCGAAAGCAGGTTGTGACGGAGCACAACCCTCCATTGGGTTATCCGCTATCGCAACTGTTTCACTATTTTTTGAATTTCTGGTTTTCATTCTGACTCCTGAATTCTGAATTCTGAATTCCTTCTTTTGGGTTGCGGGCAAAGCCCGCCTTAAGACTGTTTTCATGAACGAAAATCCGCAGCGCTTTTTCCGCGGGGTCCAGCACAATGATGCGATCCTTACTGTCCGCCGCGATACTATGGCCGCAAGTGCTGCCCGGTTCAAACGCGTCGGGGCCGCATACTTCGCTTTCAAGTTTTCCATCCGGTCCGAATACCCTGATCCGGACGAGTCCTTTTTCGGAAGTGACAATACGCCCATTTGACATCAATTGAAAGTGCGCCGGGTTGCAGCATCCAAGAAAAGCATTGCTTTTTTCGGTCTGCCACATGGCGATAAACCTGCCGTTGGCGGCATAATTCTCCAGTTGATGCCGTCCGGGGTCCGCCGCCCAGAATCCGTCATTTCCATCGGAAGCCACGTCAAAATAGGGGCTGGGGATGTTAAATCCGTCATTTCCTTTCACGGTATTGGTCATCCTGCCGTCATGGTCATAGACATAAACCGCGCGGTTGCCGGCATCCGCGGCAAAAACGTGTTTGTCATCCGCCGCCAGTGAAGTTAAAATAGCTTTATTATTCAGAGCGGTCCATTTTTTGATCTGACGCCTGCCGCTGCCGGGAAGAATTTCAAATATCTGATTTTCCGTGGCGGCATATATTACTCCGTCAGAAGTTGTTGCCATGCTTAATACTTGCGCATCAACAGGAATTGTTTCCACCAGTTTTCCGTCAGGAGAGAAAATGGAGATACCGCAGCTTCCGTCTTTGACGGATTTCATTCCGGCATATATTCTATTCCGGTCATCAACCGCGACGGCAGTGAATTCGCCATTGCCCTGTTTGATTCTCGCGGTTTCTCCCCAGCCGCCGTCAGCTTCCGGGGCGTACAGCGCGGAGGATACCGGCCTGACCGTTTTTTGCAGCGCTTCCGACCGGGTCAGAATTATCGTCAAAATGGTGATTACGATTGCCGCTGAAACCAGCATCACCGCTTTTTTGACCTCCTGATATTCATTCTTTTCCATTATTATTCTCCTCTTTCCGCTCTTTGATTTTTCCTGTAAGATCAATGCATACCATCTGGTTCAAATCGCGCAAAATCATTCTGCCGTCGGCGACGGCCAGCGGCCCCCAGGCGTCACTGCCGTCGATAATGCGGTGACTGCCAAGTATTTTTCCGTCAGCGCCATCCATTTTCATCATGGTCAGCGTGCCGTTGTCATCGAGAATGTAAAACTTGTTGTCCGCGACGATGAACGGCCCCAGCCCGAACCTTAATTCCCGCCCGCTGGCATAAACAAATTCACTGATATTGCCGGGATTGGCCCCGGTCAACTGGCAGCGGGCGTCGCCGGCGTCCTTGGGGCGAATTCCGTATATGATATTATTGTACAGGATGGGAGACTGTTGTTCAAGCGAAAGAGCCTGCCGCGGATTGAAACTCTTGATTACTTCCGCTTTGAACGCGCCGTCGCTTTCATGCTTTATTTTCAGCGTCACGCTGCCGAAACCGTAACCGGCAGTGGCGAAAACCATTCCGCCCGGAAGCTGCCGCGGGGAGGGAGCGACCACCGACGGCGACCAGGCGGAGTTCTCCCATAAAATTTTCCCGGCGTCCTGCGGTTCCGCCGAGATTCCGGCAATGCCGCCCTGGGCGCAATATACATACATCCGGTGTCCGTCAAAAGTCATCGGGACTACCGAGGAGTGCGACATTTTCCAGCCGGACGGATTCGGCGTTTTCCACAGGACTTTACCGGAGACGGCGTCAACGCCCATCAGCAGCACATCTTTGCCGGACGGGGCCAGCACCACCACGGAGCCGTCGAGCAGCGGACACTGTCCGGTGTACCACTGCGGCACCGCGGAGCCGTATTCCGCAACCAGATCGATGCTCCAAAGCAAATCTCCGTTGCCGGAACTGACGCACATGACCTGACATCTGGGGCCGATGGTAACGACGACATTTTCATTGACCGCCGGAACGGTCCTGGAGCGCCCGTGGTTGCGTTTAACGTCCACAATATACCATCTGCGCCAAAGCTCGCTGCCGTCGGCCAGCGAGAAGCACCTGAGCGCGTCGGCTTTAATCTCTTCAATATAATCCAGCACAAAAACCCGGCCTTTGTAAATCGCCGCCGCCGCGTGGCCTTCACCCAGTTGCCGGCTCCATAAAATACGCGGCCCCTGTTTGCCCCAGGCATCGGCCAGCGGAATGCCGTCGCGACAGATGTTGGAGGAATCCCGTCCCCGGAACTGCCCCCATTCTCCGGTAAGGCTGCGATCATACTCCTCGGCAAACTTTTTGAAAAACTTGCCGATTTCCACCTTGTCGCCGCGGGCTCTTTCTTTCGGGGCGTTGTCCTGCCCCGGCAGACTTGGCGTAACATACGCCGGAACCGGCCGGTCCATCCACCAGAATAATGCGGCGACGGCGGTGGTCGAGGCGATCAGAACTGCCGCGGTTATAATCATCAGATCCCGCAATTTCAACCTCCGTCAGTTGTGCTTTCTTTGATTGATGACACCACTGCCCGGAGCGCGGGCAGCGTGAAAAGCAGCGGATAAAGCTGTTCTTCATACCACAACGAGGCAAAATAAAGTCCGATGGGACTCGGCTTAGGCATACTGTCCGCGACGGCGGTGATTCTTTCCGCGATAAAAGTCGCGCCCCGCAATACTTGCCGCTCCGCTTCCGGGAATCCGGCCAGCGCGTCAACCGCTATTCCGGTGCATTCCAGATTTGACGGCAGTTTGGCGGCGCCGCCCCAGCCGCCGTCAGGATTTTGCGCTGACAGCAAAAATTCAACGGCGTCTGAAATCATGGCCGGCGGGTTTTTAGAATTAGTTTTCAACGCTTTCAGCACCATCCCGGTGCCGTAAACGGGATTCTGCTGCTTGGGATGCTGCTGGTCGCCGAACCAGAGCGGCCGCCAGGAACCGAACTGCCGCCTGGATTTCAGCAAATAAGTTTTTATTCGGCCGATCGCGCGCTGAATGCGCTTATGCATATGAGGCGAAACTTTGTCCCGCCAGCACATGAAAGCCCGCAAGGCGTGGGCGCTGATGTCCGGGCAGCTCTGGTCAAAAGGAAGCAGTCCCCAGCCCCGGCAGAATGTCGGAATGCCGCCGTTCCGGTTTTGAATCCGCAGCAGCCATTCCAGCCCGGCCAGTACGCTTGAATCGCAATTATCCGGCTGGAGAATGGACAACGCGATCAATGCTCCGGCGGTGTCGTCGGCATCGGGAACGCCGCCGGAACAGTCGGTCCAGGACCAGCCGCCGGGGCGGGCCAGCGTGAAAGGATGAATCCGCGCGGTTTGATGCTGCTTTATCAGCGCCGCCAGCTTTACGCGTTCCTCTCTCGGCATTTCTTTGTTAATGTCCAGGGCTTTGACGGCTAAAGCGGTTACCCACAATGACAAATTGGTCGTTATCGGCCAGGAGCCGTCTTCCCGGATGTTGGTGGTGAGAAACTGCAAACCTTTAGTGACCGCCGGATGTTCGGCAAATCCCGCTGACGCCAGGCACATAGTGACAAATCCGGTCAAAGGAGTGGCCTCCAGAAAACCTCCGTTCTCCGGCTGCATCCTGGAAAGTTTGCGCAATACCAGCGGCGTGACCAGCCGCCGTAAAAAACTCAGCGGCCATAAACTTTTTCCGCCGTTACGGAACCGGACCAGCCCCACCGCGATCAAGGCCGGTATCGCATAACTGACGACCGGCAGCCTCAACCATTTAAAAATGCGCTGCGGAAACGCCGCCAGTTCAAACGGCAGTTGCGGAATATTGCGCCATTGCGAATCACTTTCTCCAAGCTGGCCGGATAGTGCGCACATGGTCAGGATCGGCACGGAAAAAGTCCGGTCTTTGCCGTAAAAGTCAAGCACTCCCTTCCGGATTGCCGAAGGTGAAAATCCATTGATGTTGCAGGTGAGCCAGTCCGAAGAATTGAGCAGCGCATCGGCAGCTTCAGGAGATTCCGGCCGGCAGCGCAGGGCGGCGCGGGCCAGCAGTGTCGCGCTCAAATTAGACGGGCTTGCAGTGGTATCACCCCAGCCGCCGTCGCGGTTCTGATGATCCGCCAGCCATTTGACGGCGGCGTCCACCAAATCACGTTCTTCCCGCGCAAAGCGGTTTTTATGCAGCACGGCAGTTTCCAGGGCAAACGCCGCCACCGCGGTGGAAACCGCGCTGGAGGAAAGACGGCCATGCCATAAACCGTCGTCGTGACGCTGCTTTTTTAAAGCGTCTTCGCCCATGGCCAATGCATTATTAAACAGTAAAAATTTTTGCAGAGTATTCATATCATTGCTCCAGCGGCCAGCAGGCCGTAAAAAGTATACTCGCAATCGCAGCAATTATCAATGATATTTCCCGAAAAACCGCCGGATTCCCGCCAGTGGTCCAAAATGAAATTACGGCTCAACTCCCGGCTTGCTTCCGCCGGCATTTCGCAGACTTTAAGGGTAAACAAGGCGGTGGCGGTTGACATCAGATCCGGCAATGGCGTTTCCGGCGTGGCTTTAAACCCGCCGGACGGGGTAATCTGTCCGGCCAGCCAGTTCAGCGCCGTGACGTCATTTTGGCCGGTCAACTGCCGCTTGAACAGAATTGCGGCGACGGTTGCGTTCAGCGCCGGAGTTTTTATTTCCGCGCGGTTGGAAAAACCACCTTCGGGTTTCCGGCAGGACTCCAGCATCTCAATAATTTCGCTGTTCCACGGCAGTTTCAAGCCGCAATCCTGCGCGGCATTTAACCGCAGAAAATAGTCGTAGGCAGTACCGCCGGCATCAAACTCAAGCAATCGTTTAACGGCGGATTTCGCGGCGGCATCGACGCTTAAATTACGCAGGGCGGCGAAACGTCCGGCGATTGCCGCCAGCGCCGGGTTCCGGAGCAAATTTATGGCGGCGCGGCATTTGATCAGGCAGTTCAGGTGAATAAGGTCGAGTGTTTCCGGCTGAAAGCGGTCAAGGAATCCGGCAATGCGTTCATGCGGAATTTTTAAATTCAAAACGGCGGCGCAGGACAGGCCGAACATGGTATAATATAAATCGCTGTCGCCGTTGCGGTCCGCAAACCCTCCGTCGGGGCGCAACTGCCCGTGAATATAGCCGCCGATGGCGTCCATGGCTTCCGGATGAAGCAGACTGGAAGCATGAGACAGCGTCTCGAAAATTTCAATTGAGTGTGGTGCTGTTTTTCGGAACATTTTGCAGTATCCTTCCCGCGATCCTGAATAAAAGGCGTTTCAGTCCGGAATGGGTCACCGGACGCAATGCCCTGGCGGTCTGGTTCCGGTAATGTTCGAACAACTGTCTGGTTTTGGTGACGGCTTTATCAATATCCGCCTCTGCCGCGAGGACGGCATTGACTTCCTCCCTGGATTTGCAGGCATTCAACTTCCGGATCAACTGTTCGCCGTCGGTGTTTTCGCAAGCTGCGGCGAGGATTACGGAAAGCCGCAGGGCGAACGCGTCGGAATTGCCGTTTTCATTCTGAAAATCATCCAGATCATCTTTGATCTGATAAGCAATCCCCAGCGAATCGCTGAATGATTTCAGGTGACGGCAGAGTTCGTCGTCCGCCCCGGCGCAAAGTGCGCCCAGCACGATGGCGACATCAAACGCCGGAGAGGTTTTCCCCCGGAAAATTTCAATCACCTGCGGCACCCGCAGAATGGTCGGATTGCGACGCCATTCCAGTTCATCCCCCTGACCGCGGCACAGATTGCGGTGTCCGCTGGTGGCGACGGTAAACATTTTCGAACGGACGGCATCCGGCGCCTCGCACATCGCCAGCAGGCGGTAGCCTTCGCCCAGCAGCGAATCCCCGGCATTCAGCGCGACCGGCAGATTGTAGCTTTTATGCAACGCGGCCTCGCCGTAACGGAAATCATCGTCGTCTTCGATGTCGTCGTGAATCAACGATGCTTTGTGAAAGCATTCCACCGCCAGCGCGGCCTGGCGCAGGGCTTTGGACGGAACGGTCTCGCCGGTAAGGACGGAATATACGGCGGCGGCCATGAACGGACGCCAGCGCTTGCCGTTTCCGGCCAGCCATTCCCTGGCGACAATTTCCGCCGCTCCGGCTGGCGGTCCCAGCAATTCTTCGAGCGCTTCCGGCAGAAACCAGGTTTTAACTTGATTGCGCAGTGCATCGAGATTAATTGAAGTGGAGGTTCCGGGCGCGGTCATATAGAGCGCCTGGCGAATCATTTCCACGTCAACCGAAGTGGACGTGCATCCGGCCTTATTCAACGGTATCGCAATGCCCGGCACAGCGTGAGCGACCATATACGGAAACGCTTTTTCGAGTGCTTCCAGGCAACTGATGCCGATCACGGCGTCAAGCTGCCCCGAATCAAGCAGATTGGCCACGAGCGAGGAGCCTTCCGCCACCAGCGTCATAATGCCAAGTTCCTCGGCTTCTTTTTCCAGGTCGCCGATGACACAACTGCCGCAGCCCTGGCAAATCAGCCCCAATTTATCCACCGGGGAAGGGCAGGCCGACGGGTGGCGCAAACACTGAGGCAGCATCAGCATCCGGCGTTCGCGCGGTATCGCCGCGACGGTATCGCGCCAGACTTCATTATTGATAATCACCATCAGCCATTTCCGGTACTGCGGAGGCAGCTTGTATCTGGAGATTATTTCCAGCGACAGTTCCTCCAGTTCTTCCAGCGACAACGGCGGATTGAGATGATGTTCAACTACAAATGCCGCAACTTGCGCAACAAGTTTTACGCGTTCATCAGGACCGGGCGGAATCAGAGCATCCGCCGCATCCGCTTTTTTAATTTTATCGTTGTCCGGCATAGTTTCAGAGTCTTTCATTTCACTAATTTACCAGTCGCATTCACCACTAACAGTAATATCTTTCACGTTACGAACTCTGTAATTTGGGAGTCCTGGGGATAATGGGAATACTCCCGTCCCGAACACTCCTCGCTTCTAATTCCTCATTCCTTAATTCCTTATTCCTCTGTTCCCGTTCATCCGTAAGCGCCGAAGCCGAAAAACCAGTATTTTTTGGCAAAACGGTACGCCCAGTGTTTTTCCGGAATTTCACTGTCCGGAAGATGATGGCACGGCACCGGCCGCATGGCGGATAATTCTTCATAGCCGGAACCGCGTCCGCTGCTGTCGGCCGCCTGCTGCTGCTCAAGGAACTGCTTCATCAATTCCGGATGCTCCATTATGATGCAGCCGCGGGTGGTATCCGCCGCCATTTTCCTGAAAGCCGCGAGGAAACTTGAATTGGCGATGACAGCGGCCAAATTTACGCCGTTTCCAATGTTGTCTTTTGAAAACTGGAGCGGCGGACAGAACTCGATATCCCCGGCGGAATTGATATGATGACTGAGCCCGATTGCGCCGGGACACAGCGCCTTGCCGTCCTTGTCCCAGTAGGCGTCAACGATTATCAGCGGAACTTCGCAACGCAGGTTTACGATGAATCTGCGGAGTTCGATAATCTGTTCCTTATCCAGCGCCAGTTCCGGAGTCGGCCTGGGCCCTACCGGACGGTAGATGTAATACCACAGATAGTGAACGCCGCGACGGATCAGGTCTTCGGCAAAATCGCGGCTGACCAGCTCTTTGAAGTTTGATTTGCAGATGCTGGCGGCAACTCCGGTTACCAGCCCGGCCCGGGTGCTGGCTTCAACGCCGCCAACCGCGCGCTTATAAACTTCCTTGCCGCCGCGACGGATGTCGCTGACTTGTTCCAATCCTTCCACGCTGATCAGCGGAGTGACATTGCCGAGGCGGCGCATCGCTTGCGCCATTTCATCCGTCAGCAGCAGCCCGTTGGTGAATACTTGAAAATAGCAGTCGGGGTGAGCGGCAATGATGTCCAGCAAGCCTTTGTAAAGCAGCGGTTCGCCGCCGAGCAGACCGAAAAAATATGAACACTTGGCCTTGCAGCAGTTAATCACATTGTTGACCTGTTCCAGCGACAGTTCACGCGGCGGATCAGTCGGCGACACCCAGCAGCCCTGACAGGAAAGATTGCAGCGGTTGGTCAGCGATATTACCATAAACGCGGGGAAAAATTCTCCGCGCTTCAGGCGCCGCTGAAACGCGTTCACTGAACACATGCTTTTCCAGCCGAAGTTATAGGCAAACTTCCACAAAATCCTTGGAGAGGTTTCCTTTAACAGGCGATATGCTATTTTTTCAATCACTCTTTAGCGTCCTTGTCCCGGAACAACTTCCGGGCTAGTTTTTTGCGTTCCGCCAGCATTTTGTATAAATCATCGCCGTTTTTTGCGTCGAAAGAACTGTCTCCCTGTGGCGCTTTTTCGTCAACTTCCACGCCATTGACCGGCGCGTCTTTATATTTCGGGAAAATAACCGCATGGCGCGGGCAGACTCTGGCACAGGCCGGACAGTTGTTTTTGCAATTTGCCGGGTTAGCCACCTGAACGTGCTTTTCCGCATCGAACTCATAGACTCCGAACAGGCAGAAATCCAGGCATTTCCCGCAGTTGACGCAGCGTTCGCGGTCTATCACCGGAAACCATGCCTGCCAGCCGGGTTCGGCGGCGGGCAGTTCAATTTCCGCATCGGCCGTTTCAACCGGTTCCAGGCCGAGTTCCCGCAGTTTTTCCGGAGTCAGAACCGCGCTGCGCAGATCGAGAAAATCAGGCAATGCGGCTCCGGCCGCGGTGAAAACGGCTTTCATGGCCCGGTTCAAACAGCCGCCGATTAATACGTTCCCGGATTGGGCTATCTTCCGGAGTATTTCCGGATGTTCCGCCGCGGTGCGGCAGAAATCGGCATGCAGTTCGATTGCGATCCCGGACGCCCTGGCGGCAACGCATAACCGCTTGATGTTTTCCGGAACAGTCCATCCGCGCCCGGCACAGCAGCAGATTATAATTTTATCCCATGCAGCCATATGTTTTCAGCCTTATTGTGCGGCAATGCAGACTAACAGGCCATTGGCATTGCGGCAGTAAATTCTGCCTTCAGCCGCCACCGGCATTGTCCAGCACTTGGCGGCGCCCAGTTTCGGGATTTTTACAGTTTTAAGCACTTCAGATTTCTCGCCGGCCGGTTTTACCAAATTAAGCGTGCCGTCATCTTCGATATATACAAGCTTGTCGCCTGCCTGGATAAAGGAGCCGAATTTTGCCTTTGACTGCCAGCAAGCTGAGCCGTCGGATAATTTAATCGCGGAAAGATTGCCTTTGCCGCCGGTGCCGTTGACACCGTAAATAATGCCGTCAATCAGGATCGGGGTAGTGAAATGACTGCATAAATTCTTACTCTCCCAAATTTTCTTCAGGGATTTGCCGTCAAATTCCAGCAGAGCCGCCCCGTGGTCATAGCCGGACGAGATAAGGATTCTGGAGCCGTTAGCGGTAATGAGCGGGTCGGCGGCGTTAACGTTGTATTTAGTTGTCCAGGGGTAAGATGCGATTTCATTGCCGGTGCGCGGTTCAAGAATTAATAATTCTTTAGCGGAAAAGATCGCCAGATAATTCTTGTTTTCGTATGAAAAAGCCACGGGAGTGGAATAATTGCCTTCCCCTTTGCTTTTCCATACGGGCTCACCGGTAGCGGCATTGAAGGCCATGCCTTTGCTGCCGATGTTGACAATCGCCATGCCATCGGACAGCAGAACCGACGAGGCAATCCCCCATTTCAAATTTTGCGCGTCACCGACAGCCAGTTTGGAATTATTCCATTTGAGTTTTCCGGACTCCAGATCAACACAGGCCAGATCGCCGTCGCGGCTGACCATGTACACATTGCCGCCGTCGGTGACAGGAGTGGCGCGCGGGCCGGGATAATTTTTGGTCGCGGCACATTTTAAGGGGCAGTTCCAGATTTCTTTGCCGGTGGCGGCGTCCAGGCAGTAAATAATGTCCTGATCGTCTTTATTGCCGGCAGTGAGCAGTTTACCCTTGTAAACAGAGACGGTGGAGTAACCGCTGCCGACATTGATTTCCCATAGCGGAGTGTCACCCAAAGTATTAATTGCCTCTGTGGTTGTCCCGTCGCCCTTGGCGCCGCGCCATGCCGGCCAGTCGGCAGCCATGACGGAGAATGTTGCAAGCAATACAGTCCCGGAGAGAATAGTCCTGATAAACATAGCTTAATTCCTTAAATTAAATATTTTTAAGTTCACTTTGTCATATAATATAATCTGGAGTGGAAAATGATTCCACCCTTAACGCTCAAGTTTGTCTACTCTCCTGAATTCGCGGGTCGTTTTCTGTATAAATAACCGTATCTGTTTTTAGCGGTCAAATAATTTGAATATCCAATATCCGTCCCGCAGCCGCGGGATCCCGCTGGAGCGGGAGAATATCCAACATTCAAGGTAGAAAATACTGTTATCGCTCCTGCTTTTTCCCGCCAGTCTCTATGCTCTTGAATAAAATTGCAATTAGCTCGCCGGTTTCTTTAAGCAGCAGGGAAAGCCTGGTTGAAGGTTGAATCAATATTTATGAAACGGTCTTGCAGATCGAAATTGCGATGATTGTCTTTTGTATTCTGCCTTTCCTTCATCAGTTGGATATTCCTTGTTGGATATTGGATATTCGTTTTTTACCAGGACCCAGCCTTATTGCGCGGCAATGCAGACTAACAGGCCATTGGCATTGCGGCAGTAAATTCTGCCATCAGCCACAACCGGCATTGTCCAGCACTTGGCGGCGCCCAGTTTCGGAATCTTTGCGGTTTTAAGCACTTCGCATTTTTCGGCGGACGGCTTGATCAAATTAAGCGTGCCGTCATCTTCGATATATACAAGTTTGTCGCCGGCCTGGATAAAGGAGCCGAATTTTACCTTTGACTTCCAGCAAAGAGAACCATCGGATAACTTGATTGCGCAAAAATTGCCTTTGGCGTTGCCGCTGACGCCGTAAACAATGTCGTCGATCAGGATCGGGCTGGTGAAATGACTGCACAGATTCTTATTCTCCCAAACTTTTTTCAGGGATTTTCCGTCAAATTCCAGCAATGCTGAACCATGATTATAGCCGGACGAGATAAGAATTCTGGAGCCGCTGGCAGTAATAAGCGGGTCGGCGGCATTGACATTGGGTTTGGTTGGCCAGGGATATAATGCGATTTCATTGCCGGTGCGCGGCTCAAGAATTAATAACCCTTGGGTAGCAAAAAGAGCAAGATAGTTCTTGTTTTCGTATGAAAAAACCTCCGGCGTGGAATAATTGCCTTCCCCTTTGCTTTTCCATACGGGTTCGCCGGTAGCGGCATTAAACGCCATACCCTTTTCGCCGATGTTGACCACCGCCATGCCGTCGCACAGCAGAACCGACGAAGTAATTCCCCATCCTAAATTTTTCACTTCTTTGTCGGCGAGTGCGGACTGGCTCCATTTCAGCTTGCCGGAGTTCAGATCAACACAACTCACATCGCCGTTGCGACTGACCATGTACACATTGCCGCCGTCGGTTACCGGGGTGGCGCGCGGACCGGGAAAATTTTTAGTTGCGGCGCATTTTAAAGCGCAGTTCCAGATTTCTTTGCCGGTGGCGGCATCCAGACAGTAAATAATGTCCTGATCGTCTTTATTGCCGGCAGTGAGCAGTTTACCCTTGTAAACGGAGACGGCGGAGAAACCGCTGCCGACATTGGTTTCCCATAGCGGAGTGTCGCCCAAAGTGTTAACTGCTTCTGTGGTTATCCCGTCACCCTTGGCGCCGCGCCATGCCGGCCAGTCGGCGGCCATGACGGAGAATGTTGCAAGCAATACAGTCCCGGAGAGAATAGTCCTGATAAACATAAATTAAATCCTTAAATTAAATATTTTTAAGTTCACTCTATCATAATAATATAATCTGGCGGGGAAGCTGATTCCACACTTAACGGTCAAAATTAATCTACTCGGTTGAGTATTCCGGGTAAAAATCAGTTCGGAGACGGCTACGGACGGATTACGACTCGTCTTCTTCAACCAGACTCAAGCCGGGCGGCAATTTGGGCTTTACAACAGTGAAGCCCACCGGAAAGGCCTGTTTTGGCGCTGCCGCCGGAGCTTTCATCAGCGGCGGCATTTTTATTCCGCCCGCCGGAGCATTGTCGCTGACCGGCTGTTTAATTTCAGGCTTTGAAACTGTTGCCTGAAAAGTTGGAGTGAAGACGAACGAAGAGGAATTATCCAATGATGCCGGCAAGGCGTTATTATTGAGTTCCGGATTGATACGCGGCTTCATTTTAAGTTTCGGTGCTTCCGGAACCGGCGTCGACTCAATAACAGGGATATTTCCGGGAGCGGAAGAGGGTTCGGGTTTCCAGACATTCTGTGCCGGCGGCGGTTCATTTTTCTTGAACACCGGTTTGAATTTGAGGATATCCAGTTTTTCTTCCGGCTCGCCTGGCGGCACGGGGGCGGGAGGAGTTTCGACCGCCGCAACGGGCGGTTCAGGAACAGGTATTTGCACCATAACGCCGCAAGCCGGACATTGCGATGCCTGCCCGGCATATTCTTCCGCAGCTTTAAATTTTTGTCCGCAATTGCCGCAGACAAACCTGACCATCATGGGCTTTTACCTCCACTCTAAGGTTATAAACTATAATTACAATAATCTGTGAATGCGGCAAAAACAAGCCGTTTCATCTGACCCTCCGGATTATATCGATTCGCAAGCGTTACTTGCTTTAATACCGAATCGCAATCTTAAAGCAAGTAACGCTTGCGAATTTCGTCTTTGCCGGGGGGTGCCGGATGAGTCTGGCGCTACCGAGGTAGCGACGGAACTCGTACGGCACGCAGCCGGCATGACGAGAGCGCAAGTCGGAAGAGTATCCAATATAATGTTTTGAAGGGGATTCTATGCTTTCGATTATAGATACTCTTGGCTGAATAGACTGGCTTGCCATCCGTAGCAAGGAATTAAAGCGATAGCCCTCCTTCGCCAAGGCTTCGGAGGACGCCATCCTTCGCAAAAAATTTCCCTGACGGCAAATTCCTTGTAATGCTTTGAAGGGGATTCTATACTTTCGATTATAGATCCTCTTGGCTGAATAGACTGGCTTGCCATCCGTAGCAAGGAGCCCTCCTTCGCCAAGGCTTCGGAGGACGCCATCCTTCGCAAAAAATTTCCCTGACGGCAAATTTCTTGCGAAGGATGGCGGAGAGGGAGTCTGCCTTCATTATATTTGGATCGCGCTCAGATTTGCCGCAAATAATCATTTTTACGCTCAGGAATGTCGCATACGACGGACCTTCTGCTAAAAAAACTAATCGTCCAAAATGGTACTTTCTGGCGCTTCATAGCCCCCTGATGCCACCAAATGCCACCTCCATTAACCCTGTTTTTTGAGCTCATTTTACCTTGTCTGAAAACTCAGTCGCAGGTAAACAATAAGGTAAAATACATCAATTTGATGCAAAATCCACCTTTTTTTCAATAAAATATCCCGCAAACCAATCAGACTGAATGTATCGCACGGTTTACCATCTGTGGAATTTACCATGCTGAAATGATCGATTACAGAACAGCCGCAGTCCGGAGCTTGCCATATGAAACAGCCACTACCCCTGCGACGCAAGAGTAATGGCTATTAAAAGCTATTGGATTAACGGTTTTTCAGATTGTTGTAGGTTTCTTTGCCGATTCCAAGCATGGGGAAGATATCCTGATGTTGGAATCCTCTTTTTATGTAGAAATCAGAAATCCGTTTTAACTCTTCCTTCCGCCGCTGTTCTTCCGGCTTGCTTTTCTCAGGATCGCTTTCATTGTAGGAAACAGCCCATTTTTTATCCAACTTCACTTCAAATGGTGATGTTTTTTCCACACCTGAACGGGAAGGTTTATAATCCAGCCAGAGAGGGTCTTCCAATGTATGATTTTCATTCTCATCTTTGCGATACATGCGTAACGTAAAGTAAAAGTCATCAAGCGTACACTTCCAGCCCCGCACCTGTCCATTGCTACCCTCGTGGTGCAAAAACAGGATAGCAATATTCATCTGCCGCATATTGTTAATGAAATCTGATAAGTTGAGGTCTGCTGTATACGATTTTCTAGCGAATTTACTCAAAGTATCAATGACGAGAAGATCGACAGGCTGACCGGGCGTACCTTTGTCCTTTGCGTTTTCGATCATTTTTATAATTTTCGGCCAGTTCTCTTGATCGGAATAATCAACCTTCTCCACCGTATCCTCGGTCATATCTTTCACAATCAGGTTCTCTTCACATTTGCTTCGAGCTTCTTTATCTTGCGGCCAATACGGATATGCAAAATCGATCTTTCGGTTTTTGATTTCGACCTCACCATTCTCGAAGTCGAGATAAAGGACTTTATTCATGGGATAGTCCGGATTTTCTGGCACAACCCACCACTTTTCACTTAATAATGGTTTGCCAGATACCACAGCGGCGGCCATGCTGATCCCCAAGGCGCTTTTGCCGGTACTTTTGCTGGCATAGAGCATGGATGCCTCACCTTTGATTAGAAAAGGACGGAGCACGTAATTAACCGGTTTGCGCCTGTTGCTTTCTTTTTCAACCACTCGCTGTTCTTCGCTATTTTTAGAATCTCGATCCCACCATCTGGGCGGCTTCTGGTCAAGTACCTCAACGGCTTTTTGATACTGTACATCAAACGATTCGTCGTCTTCAAATATCTCTACGCTTTTCTGGTTAACAGCAGGTTTACTGTCCCGGTAGTGCGTCAAGATGTCGTCAAGCGTTGCATAATCCCGCCGTTTTTCAGGATAATCGACTTCCAGTTGAATGAATTTCAGATTGTTCTCTTCTTCTTTATTCTTCTCTTTCTTCTCTTTCCAATACTCAGCAAATTCCTTGGCTTTCAAATACGCGGATTCAAGCAAACTCCCGGAGTGATTGGTAACCAGATAGTAAACGGTTCTGTTCTGCAAAGGAGACCAGTCCACCTGATCATATTGCCCGGGATCACAGATGAAACTCGTGAAAATAACGCCTTCCATCTGATTGGCGTCAGCAAGCTCAATACTGTCAGTCAGAATCACCGGCGATAACTCGTCAGCTTTTAGCAAGTCCAAGTTATAAAGCGGCTGCTTGTCTTCCGGTAACGGCACACAGAAAAGTTGATCTGTAGTTGAATGATTCCGCATCCACATTGTCATGGGAATGAGAGATTTTGTCTGCGATTCCGTATCATACAGTTTCGCGACCTTCATAATCGGCTCGCCGTACTCGTTTTTGAAAGTATAAACCATCTTGAGCCAGTTTCCGTAGCGTTTGCTGTATATGTCGTAAACGATGAACTGCTCTTGGGATTTCGAGATAATATCTTTCAAAGTTAATTGAACCGAGTCCTCCTCGCTGCATTCTCTGTTATTTCTTTTCCAGCGAGATATGGATTCTGTTACTGCCACCTTCTCTTGTTTGTGAAAAATATCGGGGCGGAACATAGTACTCTTCAGATTCAATGGTGCAAACGGAAAAGGCGCACTCCCCCAAAAGCGGCAAGCATTTTCCGGGGTATTGTACAGAGAAATATGCTTGCACAGCTCGAACTTTGAACCAAAAGCGGAAACGAGAACCTGTTCGGAGGTTTTCAGTTGCTCTATCAGCGATTCTTTATTAAAATTGTCTGCCGATTCACTTTCACCACTAACTAAACGTTTGATAACAGCATTATCCTTCCAAGCCAACTGCCAACGGTCCTGCTGAGTACCATTCTTATTGAGGACATTGTTACCGACAATTTTGAATTCATCAAGTACACAAATAAAATCATAGCCCTGGAACATAAACGGGAATTTCACATGCTCCGGTAATTTATACACCCAAGCCGATTCATCATGCCGCCCGGCTTTCATAAAAGGAGGGAACCGACCGCTGGTGCAATGCGCGTCAATCAAAATCGATGCCCGCGCCTCCATGACAATTTCTCGTCGCTGATTTGTATCTTCCGGGATGTTATCGGTAAAAACGAACTTGGTCTTAAAATATTCGGTGATCTCTTCCGGTGTGGCTACCTTTTTTTCGTTCTGAGCGCTCATACAAAATCTCCCTTCTCTTAGGTTGTCTTATACATTATATCGAAAACCCTCTATTGCAAGACGTCTCCAATGCCGGCCATTCCTCGTGCGCATTCACAACAGTCCCAGTGTAACTCCATTGAGGCTGCTTTTTTCGGCCTTGTAGCAAAATAAACAGCAACCCAGGCCGGGAGTTTTCGGGTTCATTTACTGTTCAAAGTATTCCGAACAGAATTTAGATTTAAGAATAATTC
>CAIKZE010000430.1 GCA_903831825.1 uncultured Lentisphaeria bacterium
AATTTTAACATGGATACCGTCCTTTCGGGCTGCTTGCCCGGGTTTGTGTTTAAAGAACGGTATCTTTTTTATTGTCAAAACGCCAGCAAAATTACTGTTTTTTCCGTATTTCTCGCCGCAAATGCGGCTCAGTTCAAGAGACTTTCCTTACCGGATCAGACATAAGCCCCAGCAGTTTAATTACATATTGCCGTATCGAATAACAGCCGTTTGCAATGTCGGTCATTTCCGGTTGAATCTTACGATATAAATTATTATTCATAACTTTCCCGGAAGCGGCCTTATGATAATTGCCTTGCGGTATTACAACCAGTTTCTCTTCCGGTATGATATAATTCAGTTTTGCCCAGGAATCAGAAACTGTTTTTGAGGGAACAACAACTTTATCGCTGTATGTTAATATGTTTTTAGCATGTTCATGTAAATTCTGAAATTCAATAGAAGAATCCGTCTCATTGATAAGAGTTACAACATGATATCCTTGTTTTTTGAATAAATCAGCATAATAACCGCTGAGCGTCGTATTAAGATAGACATCGCCATAGTTGTTTCGATATAAATCAGCAATTAATGAACGCAGGGACTCAAGTTCAAGATTATCAGAAGTCAATACCTGCCCCAAAGATTCAAAATCATCTTTCAAATGGCCGTCATCTAATAAAATGATGAATAAATTGTACCCCATTTCTTTCAGATTCTTACAAATAATTAATCCCGATAAAGGAGCTCCGGTCTGATTGGCGTCATGGGAGACAAAAACAATATTTCTTTTAATGTTATCAATATTATCAATATTGTCAGATGATATGTTTTCGTGAAATATAAGTTTGCGATAGCAGGTATGTATTGGAACAAAAATCCCCCCGTTTTTTTCTATAAGCAATGCAAATTTATAAGGCAGTTCCGCCAATATTTTAAAAAACATATTATTTTTATGCTTGCCCAGGAGAATATATGGGTTGTTTTTTAAAATGCTGAAAAATACTTTACCTCGCACAATGCTGATAAGCCCCCGTCCGATATTATCGTAATAGAAGAGGCTGGCGGGCAAAAGTAAAATCCACATCACAATTTTTGAAAAAAAATTCGGAGTTGTTTTTACATTTGCAATAGAGCGACCTTCACGTTTCCCATATTTGAGGTAATGCACTAAAGGATTCATCCCTGACAAAGCAACATCTTTATGGCGTGTAAGATAGTCGTTCGTGTTAAATAAGAGGGAGGGATTCATGTCCTCTTGCCATCCATAGTTTAAATAGTGTTGCAATGCGGTAACTTTAGCTTGTGCGACATCCGGATAACGCTTTAAATACCAACTTCTGTTAAAGAATTTTGAGTTGGCAAGCAATTCTTCATCATCAAACTCCTTTATTTTAAATATCGAGCTGCTCAATCTTCTTCCTTTTAGCATTTCCAACATTTTCCTGATTGGTTTTGTAACACGGTAAAACGTTGAATTTATTATTTCATTGTATGATTGGCTTAATGTTTCATAACTGCGGGTAAGTTGCTCAAGAGAACGCTGCTGCGTAACGATGCGTTCTTGGTTTAATGTCTCATAATTGCGGGTAAGTTGCTCAAGAGAATGCTGCTGCGTAACGATGCGTTCTTGGTTTAATGTTTCATAATTGCGGGTAAGTTGCTCAAGAGAATGCTGCTGCGTAACGATGCGTTCTTGGTTTAATGTCTCATAATTGCGGGTAAGTTGCTCAAGAGAATGCTGCTGCGTAACGATGCGTTCTATGAGTAGAGCAGAAGCGCTTTGCTTGAGTGAAATTATGATCTTAGCCGGGGATGAATTCTTGGGCAGTTCCGGACAAAAAAGCTGGGGATCGTTACCTGTGGAAATATAATTTAATCCTTCTTCTGTTTCTAAAAAGAACGAATCATAGAATCTTGTGAATTCTTCTTTAGCGCCATTCCATTGCCAAATTATATTATTATTATTGTCAAGAACGCGGATGGATTTTAGCAGGAAACTCTCCGGGCGATAGCCCAGGTCGATCCTTAAAAAGGTATCATCACTGCCGAGCGTGTTGAGCGGTAATTCGGCGTCTGTCATTCGATTAGTGATTTTAAAGCGGCGGCTGATTCTTTTTTCCGCGACAAAACCATCAGGTTTATTACTGTGGAATATGTCAATCTCGCAATTTTCCTCTCCCGGCAGGCTGGCGAGCAATTTGTCGCGTTCAGCCAGTTCATGCATCAGTTCATTAATCACGTCATCGGGCGGTATGGTATTAATCAAATCAATCACCGCATTCCCGCGGTCTATTTCCGGTTTTCGGCCTTTCAATTCCCACAATTTATCCGCAACTGTCCCTGCATAGCGTTTAGTGTTAAAAGTATGCAATACGTATTCCTTCGCTGCGGCAATGCGTTGGCGAGTAGCGGCTTTGTCATTGACCGTCCGGACAATGTTATCGGCCAGCGCAAGGTAGTCGCCAGCGTCGTAGGCTAAACCATGAGTTCCGCTGGTAAATATTTCTTTTGGGCCGCCGGCGTTATTATAAATGATCGGCTTATCCGATAAAACGGCTTCCAGCAAAGTTCTTCCTAATGCTTCTTTGCGGGAGCAGGAAACCATGATATCAATTTCTTCCATCAGTTGACGGCAATCGTCGATGAAAGGATATTGCCGAAATTGCTCGGCATATCCGGACTCTTTAATGATTCGATCCAATTTCTCCGAGTAGGCATCGCTGCTGATTCCTCCGGCCATGAGGCATCTCACCTTCAAGCCCTGTTGACACAATGCAATGACGGCGCGGACCAGATCTTCCTGGCCTTTGCCCTCGCAAATAGTACCCAAAATACCGACGGTGATACCAGAGTCCCAATCAGCACCCCAAGCTTCAGCGTTAAATTCTTTCGCGGCGTCAAGATGAACATCGCTGTAAATCACGGATGTCTTCCGGCCATCGTCCTTGTCAAATAAGACATTCCGGACATCTCTGGTGATACAAAAAACAGCATCGCTGCTGTCGTACAACGCGGCGATGCTTTCTTTAAACCCAAACAGGAAATTCAAATGGTGATCCAATTCTCCATATTCCCGCGCCGACAAAACGTGCGGCAGATTGAGCAATTCTGCACATACCTCTCCCCAAGGAGAAACAATGGTTTGAGAAAAAATTACATCCGGGGAAGTTTTTTCCAGTTCCGGAGCAATCTGATTTCGCACTGTCGCCAGAAAAACGGCTATCCGACTTTTAGACCAGGAACTGCTGTTCTGGCACCACCACCATGCATTTATTGATCCTGTCAAAGCCGGAACATATACTGCGCATCCCGAATTTCTGAAAGATTCCGCCAAAGTCCCTTCCGAAGGGATTACCGCCGTGCATAAAATGCCACGCTCCGACAAGCCTCTGGCCAAATCGAGTAATGACCGTTCCGCGCCGCCCATTCCCGGGGAATGTGAAAACAATGCCACTGACAATGCCTTATTCCTTTTGACGCAAAGGACATTAAAATATGATGCGTTGTGACGTTCATAAATCATATTCAAATTGGTTTTCGTAATTGGATAAAACCGGCATTTCTCATCGTCAATGGCATATAAACAGAAATTACGGGACAATAAATAATCGAATATTTCCTCGCGCTGAGTTCCCGCTAGTCTTAGCATTTTAGGATTAATTTCCAACAGTATGACAATGTCATCGCATTTGTCAAAAGTTGAACTCATCCCCTTGAGCACTTCCAATTCATTGCCATCTGTATCCGTTTTAACGAACAAACTCTTGTACTGTTCATTCTTCAATACGTCATCAAGAGAAATCGCATCACTTTCCAACTCTTCCAGGGTGTCGGAATTGGGGTGAGGTAAGACACTGCTGTTATCCGCCGCTTCAGATTTGTAAAATCGAACTTTCCCCGACACCGATGTAACGGCAGCATTAATACACCTGGCTCGCTTCGCACCTATATTATTGTGTAAAAAGTTTTTATTTAAGACATTAAATATTTCTTTTATAGGTTCAACTGCAATAATCCTGGTCGTCTGATTAACATTGCCGACGAGGAGAGAATAATAACCGAAATTTGCGCCGACATCGACAAAAAGATCACAGTTGGTGATAAAATTCTTAACGAGCCTTGTGGAAAAACGTTCGTAGCCTTTAGTATAATGACCCGTAAACCGGGGGGTAACATACATGCTGAAATCATCATGAAGCGGGGTAACCTTTTCAAGCATTTCTATGTTATAGTCATTTTTAAAGACAGGATTGCTCATGATGATTTCCTAATTACTTTATAAAAATAGTAGTTCGCCAAAATGTCACCAGACCAGGCCCGAAACCGTCGAAATCATATCGTTGGGAATTTTTTATCCGTGCCATTGCATCATGGTAGGCCAATCGCTCAGAATTGTCAATAATGAGAATTCCCCCATTCTTTAATTTTTTAACCGCTACGGTCAGACAAGCACAACGACAACGCCCATCTACAGAAATAACGTCAAAATAATTGTCAGGATAAGAATCGATCGTCATTACATAATTTTCAAAAGAATAGCCCTTATATTCGGCAAAGGTTTCACTCGGAAAAAAATTGGTTTTTCCTGTTTGCGCGAGAACTGGTGTTTTATGCAGCAGTTTGACATTGGGGTTTGCGATAATCGAATCACAAACTTGCTTATACCATTTTTCGTTATGCTCGACAGCTACCAATTCAGATGCGTACAAGGAAAAGAATAGAGTGGAACCGCCAGTTCCATATTCAAAAATACGACTTCCTGTTTTTAGATTCTTTTTCAGCCAGTCAATTGCACCATAGGTAAACCACGGGATTTTCAAGTCCCAGGCATTTTTATCTTCTTTCAGAGATTGTTTCCAATCTGAGTAATATTTGATCCAGCCGGGATGAGTAAGAAAGAACAAAAGTCTTTCCCATTTGCTTAGTTCATAACCTGCTAAAGTTAAAGGCGCTGAATATTTCATAATTTAGTTTGCAACACCTGTCGTCATTTGGCATTCAGGAAGTTTAAGCAATACAAGCTGCCGCTGGTACAGACTTGCGCTATGAAAGGTGAAATGGTATGCATCTGCGACAAAATGATGCCGTACGTGATGCTCAATCGTTCCGTCACTTACTCCGGCGGCAATCAGATACTCGCCGTTCTCAATTTCCGGGAATGGAAATTTAAAATGGATAAGATACGTACTGCCAGCATCCATTAGCGGCAAATCTTCCTTAAGAACATGGTTGTTTGAGCCCATGATTCTTATTCCTTTGCGGTTTACAATTTGGAAGCCGACATACGGGGTTTCAAGGCGTTCCTTAACCTTCATTTTGAAGGTTATCCTTACGTGCTGAGGTGAATATAAAATGCTTATCGATTCATCGTTTGCATTAAAAAATCCGATTGATTCAATCTGTGCGCCGCCTTCACCGTTGGCGATTGCATTATTGGGAATCGGCGCCAGCAAATCATGTTCATCAGGCATTCCTTTAGTTGTCGAAGAAGGAACTTCCTTTATTGCGGTAGTGTTATGAACCATAAACGCATGGTATTCCTCAACCACCTCCTTGGCGGTTCCACATTTTCGCACAATACCTTTATCCAGCCAATAGACTGTTTGGCAGAGGCGAACAACATCATCTGATGAATGAGAAACAAAAACAATAGTCGTTCCGTTCGTTTTAAGCTTTTCAATATGATCAAAACACTTCAACTGAAACCTGATATCTCCGACAGTCAGGGCCTCATCGACAATTAAGATATCAGGTTCAACCATAACCTGTACTGCAAAGGCGAGGCGGACCATCATGCCGCTGGAATAGGTTTTTACCGGCTGGTCAATAAAGTCGCCGATATCGGCGAATGTTACTATCGCGTCATATTTGGCGTCGATTTCCGTTTTTGTCAGTCCTAGAATTGAGGCATTCATGTAGACGTTTTCGTGTCCGGTGAATTCCGGATTAAAACCGCTGCCCAGTTCTAATAACGCGGCCACCCGACCCTTGACTTCCGCATTGCCGGTGGTTGGGGTTAAAGTTCCGGCAATGATTTGCAGCAAGGTACTTTTGCCGCTGCCGTTGCGCCCGATAATCCCGACACATTCGCCTCTTTTTACTTCAAAATTGATGTCGCGCAACGCCCAGAACTCTTTGTAGAACGTTTTACGCCCCATCGTTAAAGTCTGCCAGAGCCGATGCGAAGGCTTGCCATACATCTCATAGCATTTTCCGACATTATTTACTTTTATGGCTATATCGTCAGAGGACATCGGCAAACCCTTTTTTAGTTTTTATAAACCAGACCAGGCCTAACTGAAAGATTGCCAGCGATATCAGCAATCCGGTACCATACATGGTCCAGTCCAGCATTTTGCCGTACAGAAAAACCGTCCTGGCCTGCTCAACAATGGACGCCAGCGGATTGATTCGCATCACCCACCTGTATTGTTCCGGTATTGCCTGGATCGGATAGAATATCGGCGTCATAAAGAACAGAATCTGGATTATTACCACGATCAGATGCTGGATGTCCCGGAAAAAGACGCTGAGCGATGCCGCCAGAAAGCTTAATCCGCAGGAAAGCAGAATCAACGGAATCAGTACCAGCGGCAGCAGCAGCATGGTCCAGGCGAGGCCTTTCATAAAGATTATCGCTCCTAATAATAACAGCCCAAACCAGATAAACCCTAAAACAGTAGCTGCTGAGACTTGCGCAATAGGCAGTATTTCCAACGGGAATATCACTTTTTTAACGTAATTCGGATTGCCGGTGATAAGGCTGCAACTGCCGGTAACGCTTTCGCTGAAAATATTGAACACCGCCATTCCGCAAAACATAATTATTGCGAATGCGGCCTTGGAGTCGCTGTTGTCAATCCCCCAGCGTGCTTTGAATATCACACTGAAAACAAAGGTGTATACGGTCAGCATCATCAGCGGCTGTGCCAGACTCCAAAACAAACCCAGAACCGAGCCTTTATAGCGGACGGCGATATTGCGCTTCACCAATTGAAACAGCAGATCCCGGTTTTTGAGTATGATTTTAATTCCAATCCAGGGATTGAACAGTTTGACCAGGTCAAATATCGCGTTCAATTATTGTAACTCTCCGTAGCATTAAGGTAAAATTAACCTGTGAATACAAGAAACTCTATGATTTGTCACCCCCTGACAGAGATGACGGGCCCATTCAAAGATATAATAAAAAATAGCAGTACGAGAACCAAAATTCAAGGCTAGACTTCAAAAAAGCTCAAAAACCGGTATGCCGACGGATTTATTGAATAAGGTCGTCCAAGCCGTTGGCGGCTACGGAAATCTCGCGGAGAGTGTCGCCGCGATGATGGAGGTGGATGTGAATGGTCTCCGGCGGCAGGATGTCGGCGATGCGTTCAGGCCACTCAATCAGGGTGAACGCGGTTGGCTCTTCCAGATATTCGTTCACGCCGAATGCCAGCGCTGAAGCGGAATTTTCAATGCGGTAGAGATCCAGGTGGAAAAACCAGCCGCCGTTACCAAGCGGATATTCCTGGATGATGGCATAGGTCGGACTGGAAACCGGTTCGGTGATGCCGAGTCCGCGGGCGAAACCGCGCGAAAAAACGGTTTTTCCGGCGCCGAGATCGCCATGCAGCGCAATCACGGTTCCGGGAGGCAGCGTTTCCGCCAGCGCCGCGGCGAATTCCTCAGTTTCCTGTTCGGAACGGCTCTCAATATTTTCAATCTCTAAAATGTTCATAACCTTTGTAAGACCCTTTGTTCAGTTCATTGCCGTCGCGGTCGAATACCTGTCCGGGACGGGAAGAGGTAAAAAAGCCGATTTCAGTCAGCGGAGTGCAGGGGAAAGGCCAGTTGCGCTTCAAATCCGGCACATCATCGGGGGATACCGCCATTATCAACTCATAATCTTCGCCGTCAGTCAGCGCCTGTTCGACCGTCGCGCCGCCGCGGCGCGGAATGCATTCGGTCCAGAGTTCGATGCCGACAGAGGACGCTGTCGCCATGCGGCAGGCGTCAATCAGCAATCCGTCGCTGACATCCATCATTGCCGTCGTATATTGTCCGGCGAGGAATTCCCCCTCTTTGAGTCTCGGCACAAAATCCAGATGATGACCGCTGTTCAGCGAATCGCCGAAACAGCCGGTGCAGAACAGCAAGTATCCGGGTTTGGCGCCGGAGCGCAGACAGAGGCGGTTTTTGGCGGTCTTGCCCAATATGGTCAGGGTAGTGACTTCGGATGCTCCGCCTGCGGGCAAGCCGGACAAGTCGCCGCCGCAAATCGCAACATTCCACTTTTCAGCTTCAAGTTCCAGCCCGTCATAAAATTCCAGAAACCATTCTTCCTCTTTGCGGGATGAGGCGACTGTGACGAGCGCATAAAGCGGCACCCCTCCCATCGCGGCAATGTCGCTGAGGTTGCGTTTGAGCAGTTTTGCCCCGGCCGCCGCCGCCGGGGTAGTTTCGCTGATATAATGCACTCCGTCGATCAACTGGTCAACCGCCGCCAGCAGATAATGGCTCCCCATATCAATGGCAGCGCAATCGTCGCCGGGGCCGACCGCTATTTCGTCGCGCTGTTTGAGACGCGGCAGGATTTTACGGAGCAGGCTGATTTCATTCATTATTAGTCCTCAGACGTTTTAACACATTCAATTTACATACAGCAGTGTTAATTTTTTCACTAAAACAAAAACCTGTATGCCAGTTTAACCAATATGCTGCACTGAATAAGCAAAGCCCGAATATGGCGCCCAGACTGTCAATTCCAACATCCGACAGCCTGCAAGCTCTGCCCGGTACGAATATTTGGTGGATTTCATCGGTGCAGGCATATGACGAAGTTATAATAAATGCCAGGATGAAAGCCTTGAACCATTTTACCCCGGTTTTCAAAAAGGCGTTTGCAACAAGCATTGCAAGCACAAAAAATAAAAATACATGGGCTGATTTTCTTACCAGGTGGTCCATATCTCCCACCAAATTGGCATTTACGCCTGTTATGATGGCTAAATGCTCAAAGAACCTGAGAATCATTGCAGTTATACCCATGCTTACTTTTGCAGATTCCACTGCCGGCTGCGCGGAAAAGGCGAAGATTAGAATCATCCATAATATAACTGCTGACCATGGCAGTATTATTTTTTTCTCAATTCTCATTTATCACTTGGGGTTGTTAAACTGCTGATGCAATGCAAATAAAACACTCATATTTAATATAGTGGACAGAGTTGAAATCGCAACTCCGGAAGTCAGGTTTTAAAAAAAATGCGGGAAAGAATGATGCGGAGAAGACTTGCGACTGGAATTTTTGCGCAATACGTCCAATATAATATGAATATATAATTTACGTTTTGCGTAAATACGGGAGACTGAATGCAGAATTAGAAAAGGAGTGATATGATTGGTGACGAACACATTCTTTATGTTCTGATATATCTGGCATACCTCATTGTCCAGCTAGGGGCGGGGGTTCATATTTTATTCACCAAGCATGAAGAACCCTCCAGCGCGCTGCTCTGGCTGCTGGTAATTACTATTTTGCCTGTCGGCGGGCTGATGCTGTACCTGATGCTCGGGGTCAACCGGCTCAAAACGATGGAAAGCAGCATGCGGGATTCCAGTGATAAATTCAATTCCTCAAAAACGATTTTCACCAGTACGGCAGCCATCAACAACTATCTGTCATGTCTGCAGCGTTTCAGCCCCGACCGCAAGCTGGAACCGGAGCCCGAGTTCAGCCGGGTGCTGGATAAACTGCTGCCGGACTGCAAGCCGCTATCCTCCAACAGCCTGGAATTGCTGGAAGACGGCACCATGGCTTATCCGCGGATGCTGGAAGATATAATGGATGCCAAATACAGCATCAGGATGCAGTCGTTCATTATCATGGATGACCCGGTCGGCAGGGCGGTTTTTGACGCATTGGCTAAAAAAGCCGAAGAAGGCATTGATGTAAAAGTGCTGTATGACAGTTTCGGCAGTTTTTATGCCGGGGTCGGCCATTTCTTCCGGCGGTATTCCCAGCGGAAGATCCCCAAACTGCATATCAGGGCATTTTCCCCGATAAACATCTTTACCCCGTGGCGGATTCAGATGCGCAACCACCGTAAACTGCTGGTCATTGACGGCAAGGTGGCGTTCGTCGGCGGCATCAATATTTCTGAAGAGAACGTTCCGCTGGCCAAAACGCCCAAACGGAAGCATATTCATGATCTGCATTGCCGGATAACCGGACCTTGTGTCGCCGATTTCCAGTTCCAGTTTTTCAAAGACTGGATTTTCGCTACCGGCAAAGCGCTGGAAGATGTAGCTGTGGCGGAAGATTTTCCGCCGCCGGAACCTGCCGGAGATGCCATTGTCCGGATTGTAAACAGCGGTCCGGGACAGAACCCGGAGGCAACCCAGAATGTATTTTTCACTGCTGCCGCCACCACGCAAAAATATTTGTGGATATTGACTCCGTACTTTGTGCCTGACCGCAGCTATCTGAGCGCGATTTGCATGGCCGCCGCCCGCGGCGCTGATGTCAAAATTATCGTACCGAAGAACAACAATCACTTTTTTGTGGATATGGCCGCCCAGAGTTTTTACCGCAAACTGCTGCATAAAGGCGTCAAAATATATGAGCGTGAAGGCTTTTTCTCGCATGCCAAAGCCATGATTATCGACGGGGAATGGGCGTATCTGGGCTCCAGTAATTGCGATGTCCGCAGTTTTCGCCTGAACTTTGAACTGGACTTCTGCGTTGAAAAGGGCTCTTTTCTGAAAGATGTGGAACAGCAGTTCCGCAATGAACTAGCTCAAAGCAATGAAGTGCGACTGGAAGCAATCGAAAACAAAAAATTCATTGTCCGCCTGCTGGAAAACCTCTGTGCCCTGCTGGCCCCGATACTGTAACGGATTTTCCGGATTAATGGCTTATTGCCTTTAAATTCCGGAAATCAGGATTATCTTATGGAAGTTTTTTGAATATTAATTATGGAACAGAGTTCAATGGTTTTAAAATATAATTTATCCCGCGGATGCCTCATTTTGCTGTCTGCCGCCGTGGTGCTGACGGGTGTTTCCGGCTGCGGTAAAAAGGAAGTTCCGGATCCGCCGCTGAGCAGAAACCGTCTCACTATCGAGATGTTTAAAAATCTTGAAGAGAACAAACATGAGCAGGCAATTGAAAAAATCATCAAACTGAAAGCCCTGGACCCTGAAAATGTTTTTCTGTCCGAACTCGAAGAGAACGAAGTCAGCAACATCTATATGGGGACCATCCGGCAGCAGCTCAATGCGGGGGACATCGAGGCGGCGATCAAAACCGTGGATGCGGCCCGCAAACGTCATGGGCTTTACCGCAGTCTCATCCAGGCTGACACGGAATTGAAAAAGCTCAAAAGCCTTCAGGAATCCGTAAGCAATATGCTGCAAGCTGAATCTTCGGAGCAGGTTTTGGCCGAAATTGAGCAGTCGCGGAAAATCATCAGCGAATACCCGCCGGCCAAAGCGCTGGAGCCGATGCTGGATAGAAAATCCATCGAAGCCGCCCGCATGGCCCGCAATGAAAGTATCCGCACCAGGTTCAGCCTGCTTTGCGATACGGTCAGCATGCGGCAGGACAAGAACAGATGTGCGGAAACCATTGCCGCCGAATTCGAATTTGAAAACAACCTGCCGGAAAATAAAAATTCGCGCATCCCTGCAACCATTCTTTCTTCCGAGCAGTAATGGAGCATTGCCATGCTTGAACGACGCCGGGGAAAACTTTACATCATTGCCGCAATTACGGTGTTTCATCTGAGTCTCCAGTCTCTGCCGTCGCAGGATTACAGCGCGGATTCCGCCGGCACCCGGCAGTTCATGTTCCTGCCGGCGGTGGTTGCCGAAATCGATGGCCGGAAAATCACCAATGACGAGGCGATTCAAGCGCTTAAACAGAAATTGCCGCTCGATCAACTGACGGAACTTCCCGCCGCCAAAATCAAGACTTTGATCAGGGAAAACATCAATGATTCGATAGATCGCTCGATTATTGAGCGGAAACTCAAAGAAAAGAATATCAGACCGTCTCCGGAAATGGTGCTGGCCGAGTTTCGCCGCCTCTTCAATATGCTGACGCCGGACCAAAAGGCATTTCTGATTAATGAACTTGCCAAAAAAAATCTTACTCTCGAACAGTATCAGGCCAAAGCTTCGCTTGACCCCCAGGAGCAGTTCCGGATTGCATTCAACAAGTGGATCGAGATGAATTTTGCCGATAGATTGAGTGTGCAGGACGTGGAGATGGAGAATTTCTACCGCAAAAACCAGGGAGTGTTTTCGGTTCCGGCAACGGTTACCATTTCGCAGATACTGATTAAGAAAAGTAATCCGAAAGAAACGGGCAAATACCAGGATAAAGCGGAAACCATCCTGTCCAGGCTGCGCCAGGGAGAGGATTTCGGCAAGCTGGCCGAACAATTCAGCGATTGCACCGTCAGCAAAAACCGGAAAGGGCTGTTGGGTACTTTTCTGGCGAACGGTGAACTGCCGGCAGGCGTTGAAAGCGCCGCCTTTGCCTTGAAAGCCGGTGAATTCAGCGAAATCATTGATGACCAGATCGGTTTTTTTATCATCAAGGTAAATGCCCGGACGGAGCCATGTTATCTGTCCTATGGAGACATGAAAGAAGTTCTCAGGCTCCGGCTGCGGGACGATAAAATCCGAGCGCTGGTGCAGGAAGTATTGCAGCAGGAACGCGCCAAAATGCAGATTGACATCAACCTTTAACCATGAGCTGTTCAGATGGATATGCTGGAGATAATTAAACGCCGCGCGAGCTGCCGCGGCTATCAGGCGGAAGCGATTCCCGATGATGTGCTCGAACGCTGCCTGGAAGCGGCCCGCTGGGCGCCTTCGGCCTGCAATCAGCAGCCGTGGCGGTTCATCGCCGTCAAAGACCGGGAACTCCGGGAGCGCATCTGCGGGGAATGTTTTCTGCCCGGCGTCCCCATGCCGTGGGCGAAACAGGCTCCGGTAATCATTGTTCTCTGCTCGAAAAAGTCGATGGTCACCCACTTTCTGGCGCCGCTGCTCTCCGGCATCAATTATCATTTGCTGGACCTGGGCATTGCCGGGGAACATCTGGTGCTGGAGGCCCAGGAACAAGGCCTGGGTTCCTGCTGGATCGGCTGGATACGGCCTAAGAAAATCAAGAAACTGCTGGGACTGCCCTTTGATATGACCCCGGTTTCGCTCATCACCCTGGGCTATCCGCTGGAACCCGGTCAAGCGGGTAAACGCCTGGGATTGGATGAAATCGCCAGGGTTGACCGCTGGGACTGACCGGAATTCTTTTAACCACAGAGGCATCCCGCAGTCGCGGGAGACACATGCGTTGCAGAACATTTCCGAGGATTTAGAGACCAGTTTGAGTTTATTCCAATTTTGTTTTCTCATTTTCGACTCTCAATTTTCCATTTTCAATTATTCTTTCTGGACACCGTCAGAACATTTCCGAGAGATTGGAGTCCTCTTCAGCACAACGTTTTTCAGTTCTATAAACATTTTGGACACCGCATGAACAGCCAGTAGTCAGTAGTCAGAAGTCAGTAGTCAGAATAAAATCCTGAACATTCTGGACAGCGCTTCCCCCCTGATTTTGGACACCGCATGAACAGCCAGTAGTCAGTAGTCAGAAGTCAGTAGTCAGAATAAAATCCTGAACATTCTGGACAGCCTTTCACCTGATTCTGGACACCCCCGCGCCTCATTCTGGACACCCCCCGCGCCTCCCGCATTTGTGGGAGACACGGACTTGTCGGACAGGTCAGACAGGTCGGACGACTCGGACATTTTGGACACGGTCTCCCCACATTTTGGACACCGGCCTTGCGCAACACTTTTATGGGTCCTATGGGTCTTATGGGTACTATGAGTCCTATGGGAGACAACCACATTCTGGACACCCATTTCCGAGTCCCTGGAGGCCTCTTCCGCACAACGGTTTTCAGTTTTATAACCATTTTGGACACCGGCTCTGCACATTTTGGACCCCGCCTCGCAGATTCTGGACACCCCCGCGCCTTTCCGCATTCGCGGGAGACACCGGCCCACTCAACGGTTTTATGGATCCTATGATTTTGGACACCCCTCCCCATACTTCCATTCTTTGTTTCCCGGCCCCCAGCCGCAACCCATAGGTCCCATAAGACCCATAAGACCCATAGGACCCATGTTTTTCGCCCATGCGGCCAGCATCACAGGCCGGGCAACCGCCCGTTATGCCATTATCGCCCGGCACTCGCCGGAACCGGCGCTTAACTCCGACAACGCCCAGACTAACGCATCCAGCCGGTCGGGACTGGACTGGTTCAGCGCCGGGTTGTAACCGCACAACTGGTCTTCCAACTTCGGGAATCTGCCGACATGATGGACTTTGCCCAACTCATACAACGCGGCTATCGGTTCGGCGCGGATGATCTTGCCGCGGGCGGCATTGACGCTCTTGCAACTGATATCCCGGCAGACATTGCGCAGATTTGCCGCCACCAG
>CAIKZE010000431.1 GCA_903831825.1 uncultured Lentisphaeria bacterium
GCCAAATCTTCATAGTCAGAGCCTGATAAAATCGTTCTTTTTCATTAAAAAGCAAGGGCCGTTTAATTCAATCGTATAGGAAATTGTATTTTAACAGGGATAGACAGGATAAGAAAAACCGTTTTACCATGAAGAACATGAAGGTAATGAAGAAAGATTATTTTAAAACTAGGATTTTGTACTACTATCCGTCATCTTCTTGTTTTTTTAGAAAGATTTTCATGCGGCCATTTCCATAAGTTTCTCAATCTCAGCGTTTGAAATGCTCAGCAATGCAGCGGAGAATTTCTGTAATTTTATCCGTCAAATAAAAGTTCAGGAGGAGGGATGCAAGGGGGAAACCGGAACTGTCCGTCCCGCGTCTGCGGGACTGCAAACAAAATATTGTTTCCAACTACTCGCCACCGGCGGCTCGCCGGGCGTGATCCAACGCCGAAACGTTGGTCGCCAAAGGCGAAATGCATAAAGCCGCTGCGGAGAGCGGCGTTCCCGGGCTTTCCTTCACTCCCTTCACTCCCTTCATGTTCTTCATGGTGAGACTGTATTTGCTTATTTTCGTGTTTTTTCGTGCTTTTCGTGGTTAAAGTGTATTTAACTGTTTCTTTTGGTTGCGGCTATGCCGCGCTATGAGTTTTGTGTTTTTCGTGGTTAAAGTGTATTTAACTGTTTCTTTTGGTTGCGGCTACGCCGCGCTGTGCAGCAATTCATTGGTCTTTTTTCAGCCAGGCGTCTAATTCTGCAAATACTGTATTCAGATCATCGAATTTTAGCGCGGCGTATTTGTCTAACGGGGTTGGTTGTTTATTTACGATGACGATCTTGCCGCCGTTTTGATAAGTCGCCATCGGCATGCTTGCCGCGGGCTGGACTACCAGACTGCTGCCTAACACCAGCAACAAATCCGCGCTGCCCAAGTCGGCGACGGCATGGTCTAATAAATCACTGTTCAGTGATTCTTCGTAAAAGATGATGTCCGGCTTGATAATGCCGCCGCATTGGCGGCATTGGGGAACCTGATCGGCCTGGACTATGGGGGCAATCGTTTTATAATCATATTCGGCCCGGCACTTTAAGCAATGATGAAGGGACGGGCTGCCGTGAATTTCTTTGACGTTGATACTGCCGGCGCGCTGGTGCAGCATGTCGATATTTTGGGTATATACGGTGGAAACAATTCCGCGCTTTTCCAGTTCGGCAACGACCAGATGCACCACATTGGGCTGATACTTCTCCAGGCCGTATACAAAAGTCTTGCCCCATTCGTAAAACAGTTCCGGATGCTGCCGGAAGCAGGATAAAGAAAGCACTTCTTCAACATCCCAGCCGTGCCATTGGTTGCTGTAAACTCCATTGGAGCTCCGGAAATCAGGGATGCCGGATAAGGTGGAAATCCCCGCTCCGGTAAACACCAGACAATGTTTGGAAGAGTCCAATAATTCTTTAAGTTGCTCAATCATTTTATTATCTCGCGTTGATAGTAAATTAATTGAGTGAGATGGAAATTCAAAGACTACGGGATATAATTTCCGGTTAAAATTCGATTTTCATTTTTTTGAGATAATCTTTGGCGGCGTCATTGCTCCAGCCGTTGAAATCCCAGAGAATCAGGAATGCCGGTTGATTGATGGGATACCACAAACGGCTCAGACAGGCGTAATTGCCGACGTTGATATCCACACGCACCGCCTCTTTTGGATTGAACAGAAAGGCGCAGGGACCTTCGCCGCGATTGTCCTTGATGTCAAAATAATTGTCGTAGAACAGCACCCAGCAATCCTGCGGCGTCAGACGGTAGCTGGAGCCGGTCTGAGGGAGGAGGCGAACCGGCGTCATGGCTTCTCGCCGCCGGAGTTTTTCGCCTGCCGCGTAGCTGCCGCCGTAGGAACCCGGATAACACAGCAAATCAATCCGGTAGTTCGGTTCCGTTGGTTTTGCGACTTTCGGGGTAAACTCCAGCAGCAGTTTGTCATCGTTGTCAGGAAGGGTGATTTTTAGATCGGCCTGCAGGCGCGGACTGGTAAACCTTACGATGAAGGAACCAGATTCCGGACTCCCGGCGGCGTTCATAATTTCTGCACCGCATTCCTTATCGGTGATTTTATCAACTTCAAAATTAAAAAATGAACTTGAGAACCAGTTTGCGTGCGACGGCTTCAGCATTCCAATGGTGGTTGACCAGCGCTTGTCAGCGGTCAGTTTGCCGTTCAAGCTGAACACAAAGGCGGTCTTAGCGTTGGACATGGAGACCAGAGTGACCCGTTCCGCGGGGTCCGTCATGAACTTTCCAGTACCCCACAGACGGATGGGCTGGGCGAAATACGCCTTTTTTGACTCCTCGTCGGCGCCCTTTAGTTCTAGTTTATCAACCCTTACCTCGGCCTGTGCGGTCATCGCCGCCATCGCCGCCAGAATAATCGAATATCTCATCTGAACTTTTCCTGTTTTATGGCAATGCTTTTCTGAATCGCTTGACCGGTGAACAAATCGGTGACGGTGAATTGCCAGTTGCCTGGAACCGGTTCCAAACCGGGATCAAGCGTAATGAATTGTTCTTCTCTCAGATTGTAATTGGCCGCATAATGCCGTACCGGCTGACCATTCACCGCGACTTCCACTCGTGCTACCGTGGTGACTGCCTGCGGCGCTGACTGCAATTTGATCTGGAAATACCGTCCGTTCCATTTTACCTCTCCGGAGATGGCCTCGAGCGGGCGCGGCAGCAGCGCCAGGGTGCGGACGTCGTTGTTGTTTAATACGGTACAGAGCCGGCGCATTTTGCCGAGGCAGCAGTGTTTCATGGTGTCATAAACATGGTATTCCCCGCCGAAATTAAGAATCGCCTGACCATCGGCGTCTCCGGCAAAACGGGTGACCCCGAGATAACGGTTGCCGCCGTCCGCATATTCCACGACGCTGCTGCCCGGCGGAAGCTGGTGATTGGCCGCCGGATTCATGTTCAGTTCGGCCAGCAGCGTCCTGAAGGCCTGAAGCACGGGCAGCGACGAAGCGCTCTGGCTTTGAATCATCGAATAATTGGCCGGCAGAAAATTCAGATAAACCACCATTCCTTTGCCGCAGCGGTTGAAGATTGCCGCCGGGCCAAGGATGTTCCGGCTTTCGCCGACTTTCATTTTGCCGAAAGCGACCGGTTGGGAAGAGGTCTGAATCTCCGCTTTGGGCTGACCGCCGTCGAGAATTACCTGGCCGCCGGAGAGCATTACCCGCAAGGTTTGGCCGTTCATCACCAGATAGCCGGAATTGCTGCCGGAAGCGGCGGGGGTGATTCTGACTCCGGCCATTTTTTCCAGCGGATTGACTGTCCGCAACTGTCCGCAGCCGTCATAAATACCGGCTTGAACGTCGATTATCAGTTTGCCGCCGTCTTTGACATAGTTTTCAAGCCCGGTCATGGCGGCATCGTTGATCACTTGGGTCATTGGCAGAATCAGCAGCGGATATTTGGCCGGGGTAATGGTGCCTGACTGCTCGCAATTGATAATTTGCGGAGGCTGAAAACCCAGATCGCGAATCAAACCGTCCCAGCCGTCAAAGTTATTGGTGTAATTACTGGGGTTAAGGTTACTGTGCGTTCCGGTTATTCCGGACGCCACCAGCGACGGAATCGAGTAAACCAGCGCCACCGGCGACGGCTGCGCCTTGGCTTCGGCAAAGATTTTATCTGCTCCGGCTTCCCTGATCTCAGCCAGCAATTTTTTCATTTTTTCACCATCCGGGGTCAATTTGCCGTCACCCCGGCGAACCAGATAGCCATACCACCAGTAAGTCGGAGAAAACATGCCATTGATGATTTCGTTCCAGAATTTATACCGGATCGCATCCGCATCTGCGCCGTAGCCGATCCAGGCGCCCGCAGCGGCCGCCGGTTGGCGATAACTGCGGATCAGGTCCGGCAGGCCGTCTGTGGTACGGGTATATGCAATCGGATTGTCCACCACTTTCAGCGCTTCAATCCAGTTGAACGCGCCGTTGATATCAGTACTCAACTGGCCGGAAAAACCCAGCCGGGCGCCCGGCGCCGTTTTGACCAGTTCGGATTTCATAACGCGCATGGCGTCGGAGACATTGAACATCATGAAATTGCGGTGTTCAAACCACGGGATGAAATTGTTTTGGGCCTGGGCTTCCGCAAACGTGAACGGTTTCAGTTCTTCCCAGGTTTTGAACGCTGTTTTCCAGATGCGGTTGAGCTTGTCCAGTTCGCCGTATTTTTTCTGCATGGTATTCCGGAATGCCTCCAAGCAGTAAGCCGAATAGCAGAAATCGTGCGCACTGTCGTAGTATCCCAACGAGTTTTCATCGCCGGAATAATAAGCATACGGAAAACTGTCCTGCACTTTGGATACGGTACGGCGGACATCTGATCTGATTTTCTCCAGATATACTGGGTCTCGCAGGCACGGATCGCGTTGCAGCGATTTCAATTTACCGGGAGAAACGCCGATCCGGTGCATGCTCATCGGAGCATAGCGCATTCCGGCCCGCATGGCGCTTTCCGTCTCCTGACGCAATACATACGGCGATTCAATGTCAGGGTTGCCCCCGGTAGACACAGTGAATCCGATTTCACTTAAAACCTTATCGAAGTCCGCAAAAATCCAGCCATTTTTCCCGTGATTCCAGAGGACAAAGTTCAATTTTTCCGACTTGAGCGGTTCAATGGTCAGTGTTTGCATGGCTTGGTCAACTTCCAGCCCGTTCACTTTCAGCGTTGCTTCCAATTCCGCCAGCGGAAGAACCGGCGCACTTTGCGGGGTAAGCTCAAATTTAACTTCCCCTGTCGCCGCCGGCCGGATTTCCCATGCGAGGACGCGTCCGGTCGTATCTCGCAACTTTAATTGCAGTTCGCCTGAACCGGTGATTTCCAAACCGCCGCGAACCGGCACGGCGGCGCGATGTGCATATTGATCCAATGACAGCCGACGGATCGCATTGATCCCTTGCATAGTCTTGACCGCAGCAAACCAGTCGCGGCTGCCGCCTGCATCCGCCAGGGTGATGTTGAAATAATAGTCGCCGTTATGATGCAGTTTTTCTGCCGGATACGCAATTCTGACGGTATTGTCGCCGGGTTGTAAGTTCCCGTGCCAGTCAAGCTTTGCCAGATCGCGCCCCTCCGGGCCGTCGATAGTTACCTGCAAAACGGCATTTTTGACTGCTTGAGTTGCGTTAATCTGAATCGCAAGTTGTTCGCCGATTACGGCGGCGGTCAGACGCGGCGCCGGGGTTTCCCCGGCGGCATAGCGCAGCAGCTTGCCGTAAAACGCAAAATAATATTCCCAATACGGCAGATTCTGATCCGGCGGCGCGGCGTGGATGCGCGGAATCATGGTTCCGGCCTGGGTCCAGAGCAGGCCCGGAGTGTTCAGCAGACAGGCGTGAACCCAAATGACTTTTCCTTTGCCGACCGGAAAAACTTCGACCGGAACTTTAACCGGCAGCCGGTCGAAAGGAACTCCTGCGGTGACCCATTCCGGCAGCGGGTGTCCGCCGTGATTCGGCATCAGACCTGGCAGCCGGTTGACATCGGAAACGTAAATCAGGCTGGCTCCGGCCTCGATTTTTGACCTGATTTTAGCAATCAGTTCCTTTGGGACGGCGCTTTCTGTGGTTCCCGACAGCAGAATCACCCGTGGATTGGCATTCAATTCTTTTTCCAGCAGAATTTCCGGTTCCGGCACTATCCAGCCGTAGAACGACGTACTTTTGAATACATGCGGATGTTCGACTTCCACCATCCGGAGGTCGGTCTTGATCCGACGGTCGAATTCAATCATTTCCGTACTGCAACAAACGTTCAGCACCGCCAGCAATTTAATCTTTTGCGCCGGTTCCGGATACCACGCTACGGACGAAGCGGTAAATTCCCGATAAATCGGCGAACACTCCAGGCTGGGCCTGAAGCGTTCAGATTTCGGCCCGGTGGCTTTCGGACGGAACTTTTCCGGATCAAAGTTCCTGGCGTCCACCGGATCAACAAACATGGTGAAACGATAAATATAATCTTGCAGCGGATCGGCCAGTTCCGGATGATTGACCGCATCGGCCACTCCTTTAGCCAGCGGCTTCAGGCAGAACGGCAGCGAAAACCATTCCACGGTCGGCAGCATGGCGCTTTGTATGGTGGCGGAAGGCTGAAACGAATAAAAACAATCCAGCAGAGAGAATGGAGCGATGACCGCCGCACCGCACCGATTGCCGAGCGCTGCGGTATAATCATACTCCGGCTGATGAACAAAGTAATTTCCCGGCAGCGGCGCTTTCGGATTAAATTCCTGATAATTTTTCCGGGCGATGCCGTCGCGATTATTCAAATCATTGGACGGCTTGCCGAACGGCAGAAAAAAACGGTAGGTTTCGCCCGGCGGCAGCGTAAAAGCATGGCATGACCAGAAGCGTCCGGTAAAATCATTTTTGCCCGGATTACTGAGCTCATAATCGATCTTTAAACGGCGTTCTCCCTCGGTCAGGCTGATTTTCTTTTCGATACTCAGCGGCATTTCATTGCATTTCAGTGTGATTTCAGCATGTATGGCGTCCGCTTTGGAAGCAGTAACCTGATAAGGGGATTTTTCGTAATGCCTGCTCTGAATGCCGCTCTGCGCCCATATCCGGTCAACCAGCAATCCGCTGCCGCCGGGCGCTTCCGCGGCGGAAACGTTCCGGGTCAGGTTTTGGCCAGTGGCTTTGTCGACCAGCCGGATCACCCGCCCGCCTTCGCCGGGCAGTACGTCGGCTTCAAGTTGCCGGGTGCTCAAACGGTAAATCTGTCCATCCGACGTGGTGAGTCGTTCGATTTCAGCGCTCCAGGCGACTAACGGAAACAAAATAGCGATTAAAACTGCTTCTGCCAAACTGCTTAATTTCATGCTCTTCCTTTCGACTGCGACTGTAATTGATTAATTATAAATCTTTCCAGGTACCGGCATTCGGGTTTCTCAGCCAGTAATAATAATTCCATGCCGCGTTGCCGTGAGTAAATTCATTCGGAGCTTCCCGCGCCGTGCAATTTTTGGTGTGTCCATCCAGAAAAACACTGTTTGTCGTCAGGTTGCCGCCGTGCCGGAAGAAGGTCGGCAGCGCAGCGGCGCGAGCCGCATCGTAATAAACTGTGGTACTGTTTCCTGGCGCGGTGTCGGAAAAATACATGGTCTTGCTGGGCGTTTGGATCGGCCGCTTCGGATGCCATTTAACCCCGTTGTTGTTGTCGCCTGGGTTACTTGTTAAATAGGACAAAAACCAGTTGAGGCCGTAATGGGAGGAACGGAAACCAGCGGAATATGGGGAAAAATTGTCACGCATCTCGTTGTCGCACTTAAATACTCCGCGCAGCGGAGTGCCGTAGCCGTTCACCGAAGTGACAGGCAGATACTTGCACTTAATGGTTAGAAGGTCGGGCCAATAAAGTCCGGTTGCCAACGTATCATACACCACCCGGTATCCGGCAAAATCATTGGAATAAAATTCCGCCGCGGAGCCTACCTGCCGCAGATTACTGAGGCATTTCATCGTGCGTCCCTTTTCCCGTGCGCTGTTCAGCGCCGGAAGCAGCATTCCGGCGAGGATTGCTATGATACCGATCACCACCAGGAGTTCGATGAGTGTAAAAATCTTCTTTTGCATTTTTAAAACTCCTTCTTTAAGGTTGTGAAGCCTCGTTTCATACATGTAGAGATAACTCTTTGCATACCTTACTCCTTAGATTAGGGTTATCGAAAACTGTGGATTTGCCGACCACCAGAACCGCCGCCTGTTGAGGCATGCTGCTGATCGGAAGGCCGTTGCGAATCGCTTTGACCGCAACGTTGATGATATTTTCCGCCATTTCGTACATCGGCACCCGCACATAGGTGAAGGAGGGCAGAAGGCCGCGAAAGGTCAAACCGCTGGCGATGCCGGCAATCGCGGTATCCTTTCCGAATTTGATCCCGCAATCGGCCGCAACTTCATAAATGTCAAGAATGAATTCAGCATGGTTGCTGAAAATAAAATCGGGCCGGGCTCCGCGCATCTTTTTCCGCAGTGCAGCTTGATGATTTACGTTATCGCCATGAAATTCCCAAACCATCTCATCCGGCGTTTCCAGTCCATATTCCGCACAAATCTGTCGAAAATGGGCCGCGCGGGACTGAAAAAAGTTGTCTTTGTAAACCAGCGAGATGACCCCGGCGCTGCGGTAGCCGCTGGCGACGGCGTGCCTGGCCAGCAGACACAGGGCGCCGTGACGGTCATAATCCACATTGATGATCGGATTGCTCCGGCAATCGTTATAGCCGACAAATTGGAATACCGGCTTCTGCTGTGCAAACTCTTTTTGCAGCGTCAGCAACTGGGTGCCGGCAAAAACGGCGGCGTCATAACTTTGCAGCCGTTTCAATTGATGGCGCAATTGAAGATCATTCGGCTTGTCTTGAAAATGCTCGAAATGAATCTTGGCCCCAAATTTTCCGGCTCCGACCAGCAGTCCGCGATAGATTTCGGAGTTCAAGGCATATTCCTCCGGTTTCAGCTTCTCCGGCGAGATGGACTCTTCAGGGAAAGCAAAAACGATGTCAATCAGTTTGCGCTCAGTGAAAATTTTATCATTGACAAAGACGCCCTTTACCGGTATACGGATGATATAATCATCCTTTTCCAACAGTTTCAAAGCCTCAATCACGGTCACCGGACTGACTTCCAATTCTCCGGCCAGCTTCCGGATGCTGTCAATTTTCTGTCCGACCAGATGAGGCGATGCTTCAATCCGCTCCGCCAGCAGATTCCGCACCTGCAACGGCAGAGATACTGAACTTCCTTTGTCAATTACTTGTGCCATTCATTTTCCTGTTATATTATGATATATAGTGTTACAGTACACTATTATAAGTATAACAAATAATTTCAATTTTGTCAACAGGCATTTGCCGAAAAAGTACAAAAAATTATTGCCGACGGACAATGAAGACATAAATCCAGGATTCAGAATAAATCAAAACAACGGAAAAAACATTCTGCGTTAGGGGCAAACGTCATTAGTTGCGGGGCTTGGCTTTGCGGGTGGGGTCGGCTTCGGCGGGGTTGTCGGGCCAATGGTGTTTGGGGTAACGGCCTTTCATCTCTTTTTTAACCAGTTCCCAGGAGCCGTGCCAGAAGGCCGGCAGGTCGGAGGTAATCTGAATCGGACGCATGGCCGGTGAAAGCAGCCGGACGCGAAGTTTAATGCGTCCGCCGCCGATGGACGGGTGAACGGCACAGCCGAACATTTCCTGCACCCGCACCGGCAGTTCTGGTTCGTCCGTCGAATAGTCAATCCGGATGCGCGAACCGGTGGGAACCGTAAAATATGCCGGAAATTCGCGTTCCAGTCGGGAACTCAATTCATAGCCGAGCGCGGTATTGAGCACGGTTTTCAGGTCGAGTTTCTTGAGCGCGTCGAACGAACGGATGCCGGCGAGAAACGGTTTCAGCCAGACGTCGAGCGAATGCAGCATGGTTTCATCCGACCAGTCCGGCCAGAGATCGGGGGCCAGTTTCCTGGCGAAACTGACGCGTTCCCGCATTGAAACGGCTTCTTCGGACCAGGGTAATACTTGCAGTCCGGCTTCTTTGATCCCTTCCGCGATGGCGGCGGCGATCAGTTCCGGATCGGGGTTGTTGAGCGGGGCGGTATTGAGCGTCAGCGCTCCCATCCGGGTTTCGCGGACCAGCGCGGCGGCCTGGCGTTCCCGGTCAAACCGCATGGAATCCACGGTGGTGATCATGTCCGCGAAATGTTCCCTCAGTTCAGCTTCAGTCACCGGCGCGGCGAGCTGAATTTTTGCATCGGCCCCGGCTCCGTCGAGCCGGGCGGCGACGATGAAGTCGCTGGAGGCAACGCTTTCTGCCTCGGCGAAACGCGCCCCGCGTCCGCCGCTCAGCAGATAATTCAGGGAGCCGGGTTTGCGTTTTTTGCCGATGCGGTCGGGATAGGCGAAGGCGGCCAGCAGTCCGGCATGGTCAAAATCTTGCGGCTGGTATTTTTCGCCGAGGATGCGCAACAACTGGTCGCGGATGGTCAATACCTGGCGGCGGGTCCCGCTCAACGCATTGGCGGCGTCACTATCGCCGCGCAACATTTGCAGGCGGGTTCTGAGGTCGGTGCCGGCCAGGCTCTGGTGACCGGCGATATCCCGTTCCTCCAGCAGCGCGGCAATCTCGCAGCCGAGGGCGGTCAGGCGCAGTTTACTTGCGTGCAGCAGCATGGAGCCCAGGCGCGGATGCACCGGCAGCGCGGCCAGTTGTTTGCCGGCGGCGGTGATGCGGCGGTCATGGTCGATCGCGCCGAGTTCGCGGAGCAGTTCCGCCGACGTGTTGAGCGCGGCTTCCGGCGGCGGGTCGAGCCAGCGGAGCCGGTTGGCTTCCGTTCCCCACAAGGCCAGTTCCAGACAAAGCGGGGCGAGGTCGGCTTCATATATTTCCGGGCGGCTGAAATCCTCCAGCCGCAGATGGTCATGTTCGCTCCACAAACGGCAGCAGATGCCGGGTTCCATGCGTCCGGCGCGGCCCCGGCGCTGTTCGGCGGAAGCCTTCGAAATATGCACGGTGCGCAGCGCGGTCATGCCGGTGGACGGATCGAACAGCGCGGTCTTGGCGTAACCGCCGTCCACCACCATGCGGACGCCTTCAATGGTCAAGCTGGTTTCAGCGATATTGGTGGACAGCACGACTTTGCGTTTGCCCGGCGGCGGCGGCAGCAGCGCGGCGTCCTGCGCCTGGCGGTCGAGACTGCCGTGCAGCGGCGCGATAATCACATCGTCCGCGACTCTGCCGTGCAGAATCCCGGCGGCGTTATTGATCTCGCCCGCCCCGGGCAGAAAGACCAGGATGCTGCCGGGTTCTTCATGCAGCAGTTTGAGGACGGTTCTGGCGGCGGCGGCAGGCAGGTCGCGCAGTTCCGGCGCGGAATTCCAGCGGGTTTCCACCGGAAACACCCGGCCTTCGGCGTGGATTGACCGGCAAGCGCCGAGCATGGCCGTGACGGCGGCGACATCCAGCGTGGCGGACATCACCAGCAGGCGCAAATCGTCGCGCAGCCCTTCCTGGATATCGAGACACAACGCCAGCCCCAAATCGGCGTTCAAACTGCGTTCATGGAATTCATCAAAAATGATCATGCCGACGCCGGCAAGTTCCGGATCGGACTGCAACTGCCGCGTCAGGATGCCTTCGGTGACAATCTCAATCCGGGTGTTGCGTCCGATTTTGTTTTCGCCCCGGATTCTCCAGCCGACTGTCTGTCCGGGTTCTTCCCCGAGCAGGCTGGCGATGCGGCAGGCCGCCGCCCGCGCGGCGGCGCGGCGCGGTTCCAGCATGAGAATGCGTTTGCCGTTCATCCAGGGTTCATTCAGAAACGACTGCGGGGTCAGCGTGGTTTTGCCGGTGCCCGGCGGCGCGGACAGCACCGCGCGGCGGCCTGACCGCAGTGCTTCCTGTAATTCCGGTAATACTTTGACTATGGGCAGATCGTTGTTCATGCTTTAATTATCTTTATTTCATTGTTTAAATCCAGAACGGAAAACATAAATCCAGAATTCAGTAGTCAGAATGGAAAACATAAATCCAGAATTCAGAATGGAAGCATAACTACCCAATCCTGAAATTTCTTTACTGTTTGTTTTCATTTCTCCTGTCTCCATGATTTCCGGCTTTATTCTTTGTCTTTATCTATTTTCCTTTGAAAAACTTTTCAAATTCCTGAGAATTCCTTATTTGCTAAAACTGCGGGAACCGCAGTCCGCCGCTGACTACTGACTACTGACTACTGACTACTGACTACTGACTACTGACTACTGACTACTGCTTTCTAGAGTTATGGTTTATCCGAAAATCCACATTGCCGTCATGATGACGAGTGTAAGCGTGAAAATTGACGCCAGATAGACCCAGAAGAGCAGGGTGGAAAGGCCGGTTTCCAGTTTGTGATTTGACAGCGACGCCATGACGATGAGGTTGGTGGCCGAGGGTGAACCCGCTTCCACTACCAGCACCAGCGCCAGCAGCAGGCTGGACGGAATCAGGCCGAAGCGCCGCAGCAGGTAAACGAGCAGAATCGCCAGCACCGGGAAAATGATCAGACGAACAAGTATTACACTGAAAATCGAACGTTTGCTGACCACGCCTTTGACCGGGCCGTCAGCCAGATTGCCGCCGAGCAGCAGCAACGCACAGGGAACGGTTCCCAGACCAATGATTGAGGCGGCTTTGTAAAACGGATTCAGCAGCCCGCTGTTGGAGCAGGTTATCTCTTTCAGAAACGGCGTCAGGCCGAACGCAACCCCGATGAGCATGCCGATCACCGGCGGCGGGAAGAATTGGATGAATGAAATCTCCCGCATTTTTCTGCCGGCGATCATCGAATGTCCGAATGTCCACAGCAATGGCGAGTAGCCGACGAGAAACAGCGAGATATAGACGACCGCGGTATCCGCGGCCTGCGGATCATTCCGGAAACAGGGGAAGACCTGGGTAACGGCGATCATCAGCGGTATCGGCAGATAGCCGGTGTTGGAAAATGCGGTGGCGGCGGCGACGCCTACTTCCATTTCCGGCTGCGGACGGCAGAGTTTCACCACCATGCCGCCAGCCAGTATACCGGTAAAAACGTGAATTGCACAGCTTACCGGAAGTATCCAGTATTCGCCGAGTTGCTGTAAATTGATTGAAGACGCCAGATTAGTGAAAAGCAGACATGGGAGCATGAGAAAATAGACCAGTTTGCCCAGGGTGCGCAGCGCATCTTTATTGATGACATGGAATCTTACCAGCAGGGCTCCCGCGCCGCCGATAAGGATTATTGAACTGACGGCCTTACTTGAATAGAGCAGAAGTTCGATGATTTTTTCCATAATTGAAGATTACTTTTTGACTGCGGCATTGATTGCTTCCGCCGCTTTTTTAAGTTTTTCTTCGATTTTCGGACAGTCGGTTTCGCGGCTGTAGGTTTGCAGGGCGGTTTTCCAGTATTTAACCGCTTCTGCGGTATTGCCTACCGCAAAATGAATGTCGCCGGCGTGGTCGGCGATAATGGCATTCGGCATTTTTCCCTGTTTCTCGATGGAACTGTCGATATAGGAGAGGGCTTCATTGAATTTCCCTTTCCGGTAAAGCACCCATGCCATGCTGTCATAATATTCCGGCTTGTCCGGGTCTTTTTCAAGCGCGTAACGAATCAGTTTCTCCGCTTCGTCCAGCTTGATGTTCATGTCGGCATAGGTGTAGCCGATGGCGTTGGCCAGCATGGTGTCCTGCAGCGAGAATTTTTTCTCAATGAGCTCCGCATATTTAATCACCAGGTCCGGTTTATGGTTTTTATCCGCCAGCACCACCATAAAGATGTAGAAAACGCTGTCCAGGAATTCGGGATTAGTTTGAAGCGAGGAACTTTCCGCCCGCTGCATCAGATTCAGCGCTTCACGCTCGTTGCCCAGGCGGTCTTCAGCCATTGCCCGGATTTTAAGCACCATGAAGTTGTCCGGCATGGAGTTCAGCAAAGCAAGCGTTTTCTTGAAATCGCCTTGTTCGAAGCGGACCATTGCCAGCATGAATGTGGCAATGCCGTTGCCGGGATTGTCCTTCAAATACATTTCATAAGCATTTCCGGCTTCGGCGTAATAACCGGCATAAAAAGCGGCGTCGCCGTAGCCCAGGTACATTTCCGGCGTGACCGCCGGATTTTTAATAATGGCCCGCCACGCGGCGACGGATTTGGTAAAATCCTTCTGTTTGAAGTAAAATCCCGCCAGTTTCACCAGCAGACGGATGTCGTTGGGATCAACAAGTATTCTGCGCAGCAGCGTTTCTTCCGCCTCTTTTTCCAGTCCGAGCGATTCGTAAAGCGCAACCATGGCGGAAAGGATATTTTTATCTTCAGTATTCGGAAAGTAATCTTTTATTCTGGTCAGGTATTCCTGTTTTTTCCGGAGATATTTATCTTTGTCGCTTTCAAAGACCCAAAGGAACGGCTTGTTGCTTCCCTTTTCTCCAGCCTGGTTATAGAAGAGCGCGGCAGATTCCAGCGCGGTATAATTATGACCGATGGCATTGTTGTCAAGATAGTCTTCAAACAGGGCATCGCCCTTGGAAAAATCCGTTTGATCCGTGCTGTACATGGAACCCAGGGTACTGATGATGGCACAGAAAATTTTCAGTTCGCCTGGTCTGAGTTTTTTCCAGTCAGGACAGCTTTTCAGGCAGTTTTCAGCGAGGTCAATGGCATGCTTTCTGTCCTGGTCCTTCAGCAGCATGATTGCCGTCAGGTTCAGCGTCAGCGCCTGCGGGTTGGCCTGAGCGGTCTCCGCCAGAGCCCTGGCGATCTTATCGGCGTCGCCGGAGTTGGATATCTGATTCAGCAGCAGCCGAATCGGCAGTTCAGCATCGGGGTCGTTTTTTAACGTTTCGAGCAGCCGGATGATGGTGTCTTCCGGTTTTTTGCAGGTAAGCGCCATTGCGAATGAAGCCAAAGCGTCCGCTTTGCGCTTTTCAGCGGCGCTTAAATTGCAGTTGCCATATTCCGCATATTCCGGTTCGAAGTCAACGCGGATGTCCGACGAATAGCCGGCGAGGCAGATAAACAGCAATGACGCAAGCGCGGATTTTTTAGAAATTTTCAGTCGTTTCATCGAAATACTGTTCCAGTTGGCGTTCCGGCATCCGGAACGCTTTTCATAAAAAAGAACAGAACCCTCATGCCTGTATTGCGACAGGCAAGAGGGCAACAATTTCAATCAAAGATTACAAGTTTACTTGTTCTTATGACGCAAAGCTTTCAGCTGCTTTTTGCGCTTATGCTTTGCAATCTTCTTCCGGCGTTTCTTCTTAAGATTTCCCATTTGCTACCCCTTTTTTTACTTATAGTATTAAGTAAAACAGTTTATATAATTCAGTTTTACCAAATCACAGACTATTAACTTAGTTCAAACTGCCGAATTTTCACATGATATATTAAAAAAAAGTGAAAAAAAAGTGAAAATCGCATGTCGGGATAAAGCATAAAATGGATTACCTGCCGGATTTTCGTTCATTTTGCGGGCTGTAAATGACTACGACATAAGGCGCGGAGTGAAATTTTAAGTTGGATGATTCGCAGATGTACTGCAATATCCGGTGAATGGAGAAATTATTCAGCATAATATCAACCCGGATGTCGTCCATGCCGGGAAACGGCTTTATATAAAAATTAATCCCGGTCTTTTTAGGGTCGGCCTGAATGCTTAACTTGCGGATAGTGTCTATGGCTTCGCGCAGCGAAACCTGTTCCAGATCAAGATTAATTTTCAAATCATAGAGTTTGCTTTCCATCAACGGGAACGGCGCGCCGGTCAATTCATCCGCAATTTCCGTTATCCGTTTTGGGGGCTCTGCTGGCATTTTGGGCGGAAGCTCATCTCGTGACACCATTGCGACTCCGCTATCAAAACGCTGGAATATCGGCATGGGCGAAGTGGTCGTTATCGTATTGCCGGAGACGGTGATTTGCGGCGGCAGGTAATTTATCGGAATATAAGAACTCGTGCCGATGGACATGCTTGTTCCGTATGGGATATTGTCCAGTTTGCTCGGTCGCTTGTAATCAGAAGGATAATACTCTTTTAACTCTTCCACATCCTTGCCGATGAGGATCATATTGTCGTCAAGACGATATTTCAGTCCGGTTGCCATGCAGGAATACCTGACCAGCACCCATGCCGGAATCTGCGTGAATTCCAGGGTTATTCCCGGATTCTTATAAATGTCATTTTTTTCATCGGTTAAGACGATGTTCCAGCCATATTTTTTGTGCAGCAGCGCCGACACGTCGTTGACGGACGCATTTTCCAGCTTGACGGAGTTGATAAAATCCACGGCGGAATGAGCACGGCACGGCATCACCGCCATAACTGCCAGTACGGTAAAGACAATATAATATTTGCCCCATGCAGAGAACATTGCATCATCCTTTAAAAATCATTTGCAATAAGCATAGGCTTCGTGCGAAAAAAATCAATTCAATTATCCAATTATTCCATTTTTAACGCTGAATATTTGAATAATTTCGAAAAAGGCGGCTATCGGGCTTGAAATATTAAAGAAATCTGGTAGTTTATTCCGCTTCGTTAATAGAAGTTGCCGATGATGTGCGCCCGTAGCTCAATTGGATAGAGCGTCTGGCTACGGACCAGAAGGTTGGGGGTTCAAATCCCTCCGGGCGTACCACTTTTTAGCCTCAAATATGACATTCCATAACTTCTCCGCAAAACATGCAAAAAGCCGCTTAAATATGCCTTACAAACACAAATTACGGCATTTTTACGGC
>CAIKZE010000432.1 GCA_903831825.1 uncultured Lentisphaeria bacterium
AATTTTAACATGGATACCGTCCTTTCGGGCTGCTTGCCCGGGTTTGTGTTTAAAGAACGGTATCTTTTTTATTGTCAAAACGCCAGCAAAATTACTGTTTTTTCCGTATTTCTCGCCGCAAATGCGGCTCAGTTCAAGAGAATATAATATCCTGGTTTCGAATGACGGGAAAAGCTGGAAAAAAGTATATTCAACTAAAAATGGCGCGGGCGGCACTGAAGATATAAAATTTGCGGTTCAGAATGCCCAATATTTAAAAATTGATTGCACGAGGCGCGGCACCCCATGGGGCAATTCAATATTTGAAGTTAAATTGCACGAAGTTAAATAATAAAAATAAATCTGAAGGAATTTCTTCCGCAGGAACGCCATGGGAATTCCTTCAGATTAAGGAGTCATTATCATGAAAAAGTTCTCTTTGTCCCGTCCTCTTTCCGGTTTGCCCGGAAAACGGAATTTTACGCTTATCGAGCTCCTCGTTGTGATCGCGATAATTGCCATCCTTGCCAGTATGCTCCTGCTGGCGCTTCAGAAAGCCAGGCTGAAGGCGTATGGAACCAAATGCCTGAACAATCTTAAACAAATAGGATTCAGCACCTTCAGTTATGCCGGCGATTACTGTGATTATGCGCCATACGGGCAGTTTGGCGCCAACTATATGTACACTAATAACTTTAATAATATATTTCAGAAATATATCGGCACCGCGACAATGATAAAAGACAAGACCGGATATTACCAGTCAATTCTTGTAATGTGTCCTGCCGGGAAACGTTACGATGATTCCGCCAGCCCCGGTGTTCCAAATTTCAGCTACGGTTTTAATGATACGGTAAGTCGTTCGTTCGGCAGTGCAAATAAAAAGTATAGACTGACTGATCTTTCAACGCCGTCAAAGAAGTTCATGCTTAACGACGGGACTGCCGGTAACGGCCTGACGAGCAGCGCCAATTTCATGTTCCGCCATACTAACGGCGCCAATGTTATTTTTGTTGACAGCCATGTTGAAACTTTGAAATGGATTGTGTTAATTCCATATGATTCTCCTAAAAATATCGATTTTTATTAACACAATGGCGGCTTGGAAAAGAACCAATATACACACAAAATTAGAATATTGTAATATCCCGGAAAATCAAGGAAAAAAATGATGGTAAACGTGTCAAATCGTATCTATGTGCTGCTTTTTTTATCAGGAGTTTCACTCCTGGCCGCCAGGTGCAGTCTTTGGGGAAGCGAGGGGGACGCGGCTTCCCCTGCGCAAAAGGATGTCGCCGTCTGGGTGAGCACGGAATCTCCTCCAAAGACTTGGGAAAATGGATATGGGAAGCCGTTTCCCGCCGATTATCAGTTAAAAAACGTGGCTGACGCCGGTTTCACGGATGTGTTCTTTTTCTCTCATCCGTCCAGGGGGCCGATCTATTTTTATTACAACACCAACGTGGAATATGCCGGAAGAAGTGACAACATGCAGGGCCGGGAGTGGATTGAGGATACTTTAGCGGCGGCGGATAAGTACAATCTCAAGGTTTGGCTCACGATCACCCCCAGCTGCAAAGTCAATGGCACCAGCATTGCGGGGCTGGATGATTCCAGAATGATTAAATTATGGTGTGACATCGTGGAGGAGTGGGGAAAAGTCTTCAAGCCGCGGCATAAAAGCCTTTACGGGATCATGCTGCATGAAGTGGATTGCGCCGAAGGCGAGGATACCCATAGCAGCGAGTCCATGATGTTCAGCAATTTTTGCCAGAAAAACTTCGGCGAGAAATATACCGGCGACAAGATGCCGACCGGAAAGGGTGTGACGAAATGGGACAGAAGATTTTACCTCTATAAGAATGAGGCGGTGAATAATTTTTCAAAAGCATTGCGGGACACGGCCGCCAAATACGGCATGAAGACGGCCTTTTGTCTCTATAATCCGGAACAGTACACTTCAAATTCAGCGATCTGGGGCTATGATACCCTGGCGCTTGAAAAAATAGTTGACCGCCTCTGGATTTTAGACTATTATGATTTAAAGGGCGGGTGGGTCGAGATCGGACCGAGCTATATGGGGGTGAATATGCCTTATAAAGAGATGCTGGCGTTCCACGGCAAGCCGGTCAGCGTCTTCGAAGACCGGGTGATGCTGGTGCCCGAAGTTATAAGGCAGTCACAAAGGAAATACAAGAAATTCACGGATATTTACGGCAGCAATGCCGACTGGCTGGCGGTCGCCGGCAAAAGCCAGAAAGTGCTTGACCTTTTCACCGGGGTCGGTAATGTCAGGAAATGGAATGATCTGCAAGGTGCGTGGACAGGAGCGGCGACACAAGCTAAAATCGCGCTGCTGGCCTCTTCCGTTCCGTTTGTCCTGAGATATCCCGATGCGCCCGGCGTGAAATTCAACAGCGTATTCAAAAACTTGAAAGACGAGATGAAAAAATGCTGTCTTGCGGACTCTTTGCTTATCGGCTCGGAATTCACGCTTGATCCTCAAAACCTCGCGAAATACGATCTTCTGATTATTCCCGAGGAAATGGGCATTGGAGTTGATGAAGCTTTCTTTAAGAGTCTGAAGGCGTATGCGGAAAAAGGCGGGAAAGTGCTTGCCATCGGAACCCCGCTGACTGTCGGCAGCAGCGATTTGACGGTTCAGCAGGACTGCATGGAAGAACTCTTCGGGGTAAAAATCAACAAATTCAATCCGCGTCCGGCCGACATCTTGCTGGAAAGCGCAAAATTCCCGCTGGCGGCAAAAAAGATAAAAGGCGCCTGCCGGGATATCAGCGCGACGACCGCTGAAAAAATAATGATCAGCGATAAAACCACGGGGAAACCTGTGCTGACCCGGAAAGGCAACTTTTATTATCTGGCGGTTGGATATGCGGAAAGCAATGGCGCCTTTTTCAACGATTTAATAGAAAATCTTTCGCCCCAGCCGGTGCGGCTTAAAGACAATACGGAGTTCAAACTGGAATCCGCCGTCAAAAAAAATAATATGCTGTGCGTGTCGCTGCCGAGTGAAAAACCAGCGTCCGGCATTCTGTCCGTGGATACGGAAAAAATCGGCTTGAAAGGGGATATTTTTGAAGTAAGAAATATCGTTACCGGCAAGACGATTTGCAATGCCAATGCGGATGAATTGAAAAAAGGCATAAAAGTCAAAACCGAATATGATTCCGAACCCTATGTCCTGGCGATCGGGCCCGGCCGCGAGCTGGCGTGTTTCAGCGGCATTTACCCGGACAATAAAGTGTTTGCGGATATGGGCAAAGTCGAGGCGGTTGAAAATCCCCAGGTCGCAATTATGGTTCCCAATAAACCGGGGATAAAAGTCGGCATTTACCAGAGCAGTTACGGCGCGAAAGAAATTTATGCCGAATTTGACAAGACCGCCGGGTTCAATTGTTTTTATCTGCCCCGGCTTGACGCCGAATGCCTTAGCCTGGCCGATGTGATAGTCATACCTCAGCCGACCAATGATATATTCTTTCAGAACGCGACCAAAGTAATTATGGAAATGGTGCGGTCGGGCAAAGGGCTTATGCTGACGCATAATGCGGTAGTCGATGCCTATAAGATGTTTCCTGACGTCGTGGGCAAAAACACGGAAAAAATCATGGGCATTAAAGACAACCGGCTGAAAATAGCGCTGGCGCATCCCGCCTCGGCCAGTTTCAAGCCGGATGACTGTTACACCCCCGGTTTTGAATTTGACCACTATGCGTTATCCCCCGGCAAAAAATGCGAAATAATCGCGAAAGACAAACTGGACAATCCGGTGGTCATCGCCGGCGGGGTCGGGAAGGGAAGAATAATCGTCAACGGCACGCTGCCGGGGAAAATCAGCGTCTGTGAAAATCCCGTCTTCGTGGAAGACAAAAAAATGGAAGGCAGGGAACTCCAATTCCTCATCGATTCCGTCAAATGGCTTGCCGGCGACAAGGCGTCGGCGGCGGCAACAAAGTAACAAGGGGATATTATTTTGGAACTTGAATTTAAAAGTGATTTTGCGGAAACGCGGCGGCAGTGGGAATGCTTTTGGAGCGGACATTGCCAAACCCCCATGATCTCATGCGTCATCCCGAAAGCAGGAAAGAAAACCGTTGAACCGCCGGTCTATCCATCCGGCTATGACGGTAATTTTGAACCGGTAATAGACCGGCTTATCGACTGGGCGGACAGCCGTCTTTTTCTTGGAGCGGCTGTTCCGTTCTACTATCTTGAGTTCGGACCGGACCATTTTTCATCATTTCTGGGGTGCAATCTTAATTTTAATCAGCCCGGCACCAGTTGGGCGGAGCACTGGGTCCGGGACTGGGATGACGTTGAAATACGCTTTCAGCGCGACAGCGTCTGGTGGCAGCGCACCGTGGAATTCATCCGGGCCTTGCGCCGGCGTCTTGATGGAAAGATGCTGATTGCCCCGCCGACTTTGGTGGCCAATCTGGATGCGCTGGCGGCGTTGCGGGGAGTTAATGAACTCATGCTCGATCTCGCGGAAAGCCCGGAGAAGATACATCGCGCGTTGCGGCAGGTTGACAAAGCCTATGCCGAAATTCTTGGCGAACTGTCCGCGGAACTGGACATGCCGCGTTGGGGCAGCATCAACCGTCACGGCTTATATTGCCGGGGGAGAACCACCATCCCGCAATGCGACTGCTCGTGCATGATCGGGCCGGAGATGTTCGCGGAATTTGTCTTGCCGCATCTGAAACAGGAAATGGCTCAGCTTGACGCCGTGGAGTATCATCTTGACGGGCCCGGCGCGATCAAGCATCTCGAAGCCTTATGTTCGATTGAGAAATTGGAGGTTGTGCAATGGGTTCCGGGCGCAGGGAATGAACGCCAGGACTGGACGAGTCTCTTCCGGCGAATTGATCAGCTTGGCAAAGGACATCTGGCCTCTGTCGAAAATATTGAAAGTCTCCGGGATCACTGGACATCGTATCAATCCCGCAGGATTTACTATTACTATTCCGGGCAGGCAACCGAACAAGCCGCAAAGGAATTCCTGACTGAAGCGGAAAAAATCATCAAATAATATCGAATCGCAATCTTAAAGCAAGTTTGCTATAACCGTTAGATCCTCCGACATCGGGTCGTTTTGCTCAATGGCATATTCCCATAAAAACCCATGAGTTTTCAAAATGCATTTTACGGCCTTATTTTAGGGTAGTGACACCATTCCCATTGACAAAATTACTATATATGTAGGGACAATTAGGTGACTGGTGAATAGTTGAAAAACGAAAACGGTTCCGTTCAATGGCTCTCTAAAACTCGGAAATGTTGGAGAAAGAAATGGTATGCCAGTTTTGGCAAAAACATGGGTCCTATGGGGCCGATAGGTCTTATGGGGGCCTATGGATTGCGGCCGGGAGCCGGAAAGCGGAGACTGGGAAGGCTGGGAAAGGGGTGTCCAAAATATGCGGCGGGGGTGTCCAAGATGAGGTGCGGGGGTGTCCAAAATGGTTTTGCAGTAGCCGTCCGTTGGACGGACATCCCAGTCTTCCCAGTCCTCCCAGTCTTCTCAGATTACGAAAACCGTCGAGTGGGAGGAGGGTGTCCAAAATGATTTACGAACCCATAGGACCTATAAGCCTCATAAGACCCATAGGCCCATAAACTGCGGGGTCTTCCGCGACTGCGGGAAGAGTATGCGGTGTCCAAAATACCGGATTGGAACAGGCGCCAAAAACGTCAGCAGTTAACGAAAACCTTAACCGGTGGCCGTGAAGTTGTTTGAAAATCTTGTGAAACATTGAAAAACGTTGTACTCAAGGGGTCTCTAAATCCTCGGAGATGTTGGACAACCTTCAATTGATTCCTGCTCAGCGCCTGTCCAGGATGTCCAAAATAACAAAAATGGAATTTATTAAGGAGCGTCTTAACCAGCCGTTGGAAACGCGGGCAAAACGGACTTGCACAAGTGTGTCCAAAATGTCCGAGTCGTTCGGTTTATTAGGCGGGCCATGCCGGAGGCGGAGAAGCCGCAGGGCCGAAAACATGGGTCCTATGGGGCCGATAGGTCTTATGGGGCCGATGGATTGCGGCTGCTGGACTGGGAAGGTGCGCGGGAGTCCAAAATCAGGGCAGCCGGTGTCCAAAATGTCCGAGTCGTCCGACTGGTCCGACCCGTCCGACCAATCCGTCTTGGACAGGTATAGCGGCCTGGGGTCCAAGATGAGCGGCAGGGTGTCCAGAATGTCCGAGCCACGGAAGTCTCCCGCGACCGCGGGTGTTCCAGGCGGTTACATTACTGAAAATAAGATGCTTTTACTATATGTGGAATTTTAAAAGTAATATACCGGTGGTATATTTTGCGGTTTACCAAAAAATTAAGGCAAAAATTTTATGTTGAATGATAAACCAAAAATGAATTTCCCGCTGACTGAATACCTGAGCGCCAGGAATGTCGGGTTGGCCTGTTTTATCATCGTTTCGCTGTTGAACTTTTCGTGTCTTTTTAATCCCCCGTATTGGGATGATATTCTAGGGCTGCATAACCAGGCGCTTTTTCTGGCCGGCAATCAATTTAATATCGCTAAACTATGGGAGCAGCAAGGATATTTAGCTGGCGGATCAAACGTTTACCCGTTAGGCATAATACCGTTTTTTTACGGAATTTTATACAGCATTTTTAAGCCGGAATATGTTCACCTGACGGGACATCTGTTCAACATCGCCTGTCTTTCGGTTGCGTTCACGCTCTTTTTCCTGATACTGCGCAAATACGTATCGCCATGGAACGCGCTGTTATGGTGCATCGCCGCATTGTGCGAACCGGTAATGGCCGGGCGCACTGCCGAGTTGGGGCAGGAATCGCCTTTGATCGCATTGGCGGCGGCGGCAATATATTGCATCGCTTTGCAGCGAATCCGGACAGGACTGATATTTATCCTGCTCGCCTCGCTGGTAAAGCCTACCGCCGGACTGCTGGCTTTCGCGGCAGTCGCCTGGCTGTTTGCCGGCGGGATAATACCCCCGCGATTCTTCAGGGAAAGATTTTTTAAAGGCAAATGGCTCCAATATTTTGCATGTTCGATTGCAGCCGGCTTGATGGTTGTCGGTATTTCAATTTTAACCGGGGACGCATACAAATCGCTGCCGAGCCTAAGTTCTTTGCTAGTCCGGGGGGAGTTCATTTTCAGTAAACTGCTGCCGGTTCAGGCAATATTCCTGGCCGGGGTGATCGTTGCGGCGGGAGCCGCCCTTGTGCGCTTAAAAACAAAAAAAGTTTTCTGGAAAGACTGGTTCTCTCTTTATCTGTTGATTTTCATTGCCGGATTCTGGCTTGTTTTCATCTTTTACCCGGTGCCGCTCCCGCGTTATACCGGCCTGGCGGTTTTTCCGGTTTGCGCATTTCTGGCTTTGAACATCAGAAGACGGTACTGCAATGCGCTGGCCGCCGGCCTGGCAGTCCTGCTGGGGATCGCCGCAATGGACGGTCTTTTTTATCCGGCGCTGCAGCCGTTGTCCAGCAGATCCGGCGAATATCTCGAAAGAAGCCGTGAATACATTACGGATTTAAGATCAAATGTCGCGTTCTGCCGGGTCCTGGAGAAAGACGCCTTCCTTAATCCGATAGTGGCAAAATGGCCGTTCGTTCAAATGCTGACCATGCCGGAACTGGGGTATGTAACCAATCCGGCGCCGGATGTTTATGCGGTCGGCACTTTACCCAAATATACTTCCGCAAAACTTTTTACCGGATTCCAAAATATGCCAGAGAACACTTTGTATATATATGCGTTCAACTCTTTTGAAGCCTGGAGCAAGTTCGGACCGTCGCTGCAGCCGCGGCCAAGCGATCAGATTGTGGTGTCGGATGACACGCTTGGCGGATTGCTGCTGGTTTACCGGAGGAAATGATCAGGCTCTCCGGTGTTTTTGCCGTTTGCGAGGTTTTAAAAACAATTTTCCGGTAGTATATTTCACAGTTTACCAAAACTTTAAAGTAAAAAAATATGTTGGATGACAAGCGAAAAAAACTGATTTTCTATTTTTGCGCGATATTTCTTTTCCTGCTGATCGCATTGCTGACAAAAGATGAAGTGACGATGGCCGGCATTGAATCCAGCCGCTTCGGCACTATCCAGGCGCTGGCGGAGCAGAATACTTTTGCCTTGAACCATACGACATTCAGGACGGGCGACCGGCTTACCTTCGGAGATAAAATATATTCCGACAAACCGCTGATGCCAATGGTCATTCATGGCATGATGTTCAAAGTCATTGCGGCAGTAACAGGAATCAGCTTCAATTCTCATTATTTCCTTTCGATTTACCTGACTAATCTGCTCGGCGTCGGGCTGTTGAACGTCATCCTGTTTGTATTATTTTTCCGGCGGCTCGACCGCGATGTCGAGGCTCCTTTTTTCAGCAAGCTTTTTTTGAGCGCCGGCGTGTTGATTGCCACCCTGCTGCTGCCCTATGGCCTTACCATGAATAATCATACTCCGGCGGCCCTGATCTTTTTTATCCTGTTTTTACTGCTCATGGATTATCCCCGCAAGGACTCCATGCTTCCGGCTTTTATGATCGGTCTCACCGCCGGCATATTATTCACCGTGGAAATTCCGGTCGGCGGCCTTTCCGGAATCAGTTCTTTCCTGATTGTTCTGCTCTTTTCCAAAACGCGGAAGCCGGCAAAAACGGCGGCCTATTCGGCCGGCGGCTTGCTGCCGATTTTTGCCATGTGCCTGGTGAATTATATTGCGATAGGGAATATTTTACCTCAGTATTTAGTGGCTGGAGGCAGTTTTCAGCCGGTGCTTCCGGTTATTTCCATCGGTTACTTTTTGGATATTCTCTTCTGCGGCCGGGGCTTTTTCTCATATATGCCGGCCATGCTGTTCATTATACCGGTGCTGCTGATTAACCGCAAAATACTTAAGAACCGGCTGGAGCTCATAATCCTTATAACCGTTGCCGCAATCATTCTGTTCTATGGATTGTTCACGAGCGAATACGGCGGCTGGTCCTACGGCTTCCGCTATCTGCTTCCGATTATTCCTGTTCTCTGGTTTTTTATTGCGCGGGAATATGCGCCGAAAATACGTTCATGGCAGTATACGGTTTTAAGTGTTTTGATTTTCTGGGGTATTGTAACCGCTTATGTCGGTACCTATAATCCATGGACCAGCAGCTATGAGGGCACCAGGGCCCGGCCGAGTTCTGTGGACTATTACGTCCGCTGTCCTTTTGCCGCTAACCTGCTTTGTATCAGTTTCGAACAGAATCCGGACTCTGTTTTAAGCCGGTTCATGATCAACCGCGTTTATGGTCCGGTGGTTGCAGCCGCATACTTGAATGAAGCTTTCATCAATACTAAAAATATAGAAAAACTGATGCAGTTGCGGGAATATTGCAGTAAAAATCCGCAGACGCAAGCGAAATTTCAGGCTCAATAATGTCTTCGGCTAAGGAGCCGTTCAAAAATAATTTTTACATCTTCGCGATTCTCCCGAATGCCTTTGTGTTTGCCGGTTCGTTACATACCTGAAGGTATGCGTCTCACCGGCAATTCCCAAAATCACTTCGGGATATTTCGCGAAACTTGTCAAGTTTATTTCTTAACAACCCCTAACGTTGAAAACTCAGAATGACACGTTGACGTCGCCGCTGATTTTCCACGGCGGCGGCATCAGCACAATGCCGGTTTCCTGATCCCAGTTCCGCTCCCAGGTACGCAGCAGCAAAGGATCGGTGGGTTTACCCCACGGATTGATGTCGATGATCAGAATATCCCCGTCAGAAGTAAGATAAATGTCCATGACCAGGTTTTTTTCCGGCAGCGCCCAGGCGATTTTTTCAAAAAAACTTTCGCCCTTTTTCCACAGGTTTTTCTTGATGCCTTCCAGGCGCCGGAAGTGGCGGATCAACCAGTATTGACTCATGGCGGAAAGCTTGCCGTTATAGATGAACAGGCGGAATTCACGGGTCTGGTTCATCCGGCGGAACGGACGGATGCAGACATATTCAACCAGTCCGGCAGCGGCGGCATCACGGACTTTCTGGCTTTTAGCAAGGAATTTCCAGGCGCTTTCCGGAGAAAATACCGCACCGCGCTTGTCCCTGAAACGTTCGGTGTCTGTGGGAGATACGGTATCCACGGAAACAAAGCAGTTGCCGGGGATGGAATTCATCGGCAAACGCATCCGCTTGATGACATCGGCAACGTTTAGACCTTCCGTCTCGCCATCGGCCAGGGCATTGATTTCGCTATCATGAAGTTTAACGAATGTGGTCAAAAAGGTATGATCGGCCAGTACGGGATACCATACTGGAGTCCGGCAAAAATCATTCTTTTCCATATTGGTTCCTCATGTTTGTTTTCAATTTAATTTTTTATATAAAGTCATCATCATCCGCCGGAGCTTCCGGTTTTTCTCCGGATAAATCCCTTTCCAGTCTGGACATGATATAAATAAAATATACCGCGAAACAGAAAATGTAAACCGTGTTAAAGTCCAGCGGCAATTCCAATGCCGGGAAAAACGATGCGATAATGATTGCGGGAAAGCCCGCGTAAATTGCGGTGACAAAAATGTTCTTGAACTTCAGTATCTTAAAATTGCGGCTTCCGACCAGGTTGAAAATCGCGGTAAAAAGAGTGGTCAGGACTATGGTCTGAAACAGAATTTGAATAAATTGGATGCCCAATGTAATAATCGTAGCGTAAATTTTGACCGGAGTCTTCATTTCCGCGACATTTACCGAACTTACCGGCAGCCTGAGCGGATTGCCGGCGGACGAATTTTCTTTTAAATATGACATAATGCTGTCTTTCTGGAACGGCCGGGCTGCGATTCTGGTCTTTTGCGAGGCGCAAATCAGCGGAACCAGCCAATACTCCGCCGTGTCTGTTTTGTACCATCCGGCCACAATTCCCGGAGACCAGAATACTCCTCTGGTGCTGCTGTCCTGGTCAAAATCCGGGAGCGTTGCGGTTTTAAGGTCGGGAACATAAGCCAGAGTTGCGGTTTCGGTAAGCTGGACCACTCTGGCCTTTTCCGGATTAGCGGACGGGAAAATGCCGTTGTCGGAAAATTTGATCAGGCCGAACTGTTCCGCGATGATGTCGCAGGCCGCGTCAATATCCTTATACAGCGGAACCGTCTTTGCTGTAGTAATAAAGATCGCACAGAGCGTTGTCAGGAGCAGCAGATGCCACAAAGCTTTCCACGGGGAAAGCCTGAACAATTGCAGAAAAATTTCCGTTCCTTTGCACACTCCAAGCAGTGTATTGAAAAAACTCATCAGCGATCCTGTTTCTAAATGTTGCGGTTAACCGGCGATCTTTCTTTTAAACTCGTTTCTGACGCCGGCATTTTCCAGCGCTTTAAGTTCCGGTTCGATTTTTGCGAATTCATCAGGAGTGAGCCTGTCCACAAAAAGCACCCCTTCGAGATGGTCCATTTCATGCTGAATGCATCGTCCGAGCAATCCGCCGCATTCACAGTCTATAACCTCTCCCCCCAGCGTGACGCCGCGCAGCCTGATGCCCAGCGGCCTGATGACCGGGGCATAGATTTCCGGAACGCTCAGGCAGCCTTCGCTCCTGACGCCGAAAGCCCCGCTGAAAAAAATTATTTCCGGATTGACGAGGACGAGCGGCATAAGCGGCATTAAAAGAACTTCCCCGAGCGAACTGGTCAGTTCCGCCCCTTCATCGGGATCTGTCGGCAGATTCAACGCCATTATTTTCAGGCTGATGCCGATTTGCGGCGCGGCCAGGCCGATTCCTTCAAAAACAGCCATCGCCTGGAGCATTTCGTTGCCTATTTCCAGAATATTGCCGTCAATTCTATCCACCGGTTCGGCCGGCTTTTTCAAGACCGGGGCTCCGTAAGTATAGACGGTATATTGTTTTTTCTTTCGGAAAATCATATTACTCTCCGTGAGACATTTCCTTCTGATAAACTTCCAATGACCGGGAGATGCGCATTGCGCTGCGGCTGCCGCCAATCAGCATTATCGTCTCATCCAGTTCCGCTCCGCCGGCAACTCCGCTGACGGTCAGCCGTAGCGGCTGAAAAAGCTTGCCGTGCATTATCCCGAAACTTTCTTCGGTCTTAGAGATTATAATATGCAGCCACTCTTTTGTCAACTCGCTGTGGCTGTTCAGTTCGCCGGCAAGGAAGTTAAGCGCGGCTCTGACTTCAGCCGAAGCCAACTGCTTTTTGAAAACCTTTTCGTCAACCGGAAAATCGTCGGAGAAAAAATATTGCCAGGAGGCGACTTGTCCGAACTGTTTAACCCGGGATTGCATCAGTCTGGCGACTTGTTCAAACCGGACTTTATCGTTGACGAAATCACCGGCATACTTTCCGGCATAAGCGACAAATTTTTCAAAAGGCATCTCCGCGATATATGCTCCGTTCATGTTCAGCAGTTTGTTGCTGTCCAACTGAGCCGGGGCGCTTTTAACCCTTTCCAGCGTAAAAGCGTCAATCATTTCCTGTTTCGCCATTTTTTCACGGTCATCGCCGGGCGACCAGCCCAGCAGGGCCAGATAGTTGAACAGCGCTTCGGCGAGAAATCCTTTTTCCCTGAAATCGCCGACAAAAGCGTCACCGTCACGTTTGCTGTACGGCTTGCCGGAACTGTTGACGATCATCGGCAGATGGGCATATTCCGGGGCTTTGCTGCCCAGCGCGTAGAAAAGCATGATATGACGGTAAGTATTTTCCACATGGTCGTCACCGCGAATGATATGCGTGACTTTTTGAGTAATGTCGTCAACCACATTGGCTAAATGAAATACCGGGGAGCCGTCACCGCGGACCATAATCAGATCTTTAATGCCGTCAAGCGGCTTGGACAATTCGCCTTTGATAATGTCTTTATAAAAAATCTCCCGGCGCAGAAACGTCATTTTGACGCAGTTGCCTAAAGAAAAAGATTGTTTATCGTGGATAATTCCGTCAATATTTTTTTCCAGCTCGAAAAGGACATTGCCTGCTCCGTCATAAAGTTTCATTTGACGGAACCCGGCGAGACATGCCGCGGCAGGCATCGGCGCGCCTTTTTTACTGACGGTGGAGAAACTGACGCCGGTAAAATCAATCTTGACCGGGGTTTCAGGATGAAGCTCCAATTCCGCCGGACCGGTTTCGCGGATTGCCGTGAAATCCGGACGGTCCCATGGAACGCGGAAAAATATCGGAGACCGTCCGCCTTCCGGGGCGGGCGCCGCATAGGCCAACCCTTTGGCGGTCATCTGTTCAACCGCTTTGATGTGAGCTTCCCGCTGGCTGGTTTGATACATGATTTCGCCGTCAAAATTCAAGCCGAGCCATTCCATGCATTCCAGCAGTGTGTCAATCGCCTGACGGGTGGAACGTTCAAGGTCGGTATCTTCGATGCGCAGTAAAAAACTGCCGCCGCAATGACGGGCAAAAAGCCAGTTGAAGATGGCGGTCCTGATATTGCCGATATGCACTTGGCCGGTTGGTGACGGCGCGAATCGTACTACTGTATCCATAAGAAAACCTTTTTAAAAATTAAAAGTATGCCGCATCTGCAAAGACATGCGGCTGGTATTGTTTCCGTCAATTAATACTCGATCGGATTGCCGTCGGTATAAACAGAACCGGTGGTGTTGGTATTGGTGGAGGCGTCGAGCTGAGCTCTCGCTTTTCTGACGTTGACCAGCGCCTGAACCAGATTGGTGTCCGCCTCGACGACATTGCGTTGAGCTTCATTCAGGCGGGTCAGTTCTGTATTTCCGGCTCTATATTCTTCTTCGACCAGGTCGCGCTGTTTATTGACCAGCAGCAGCGTTTTTTCATACAGTTTTGCCTGTTTGATGTTCTGGACGTAATTGTCATACGCGCCGCGGACTTCCTGGATTATGGAAATCCAGGCGTTGGCCGCTTCAAATTTAGCTCTGGACAGTTCCGCTTTCATTTCCCGGATGATATTTTCCCGTTTCAGGCCGTCGAACAGCAGCAATTCAGCTTGAACCCCAACTTGAGAACCCGGATTATTATAATAGGTATGGTTGGGGCTTCCTACTTCGCTGGCTTCTATTCCGCCGCCGCCGCCGTAGCGATTTAAGGCGGTGGTATAATCAAGCGTGCCATAGGCGGAAACCGTCGGAGAATAAGAACCGTAGCTCTTATATACTCCATACTGGGCAATTTTTACCAGGTCGCGGAATGACTTCAGGTCCGGACGATTGTTCAGCGCGGTATCCAGATATACGTCAACGGAGGTAAGGTGCTCGTCGGTGTCCGGATTAATTGGCGGGAAGGTGATATAAGACGGAAGTTTAGCCGTCGGAATGCCCATTAAAGCGGAAAGCGAGTAAACCGCGATATTGTAGCGGTACTCGGCGGCAATCTGGCTCCCGGTAGCGGTGTTGTTCAGAATTTTAAAGTTAAGGACATCGCTTAGCGGAACCGCTCCCGCCTGGTATTTAAGCTGGGTTTCCTTCAAGTTTTTAAGCTGGAATTCCATGTCCGCGCGGGCAATGCGCTGCTGCTCGATCGCCAGTAGAATATCATTGTAGGCGCTAGCCACGCTGTTCAGCAAGATACGCCGGGCGTCTTCTTCCAGTTGTTTTTTGTTATCCGCCTGATATTTTGCGATAGACACATTCATTTCTCTGATGAAGCCGTCAAACAGCAGCCAGTTGGCGTTAAGGCTGGTGGACGTGGCAAGGCTGGTGGAATTCGGATAACGAGTGTTTACCTGGCCGGTATAAGTGTCGGCAGTCTGGCTGCCGTTAAAATCGGCGGTTACTGTCGGGAAATAAGCGCTAAGCGACTGATAATAGCGCATTCTGGCGGCATTGACCGCGTGATATACCGAGATATAATTAGGGTTGTTTTTAACCGCGACTTTCTGGGCATCCGGCAGCGAAAGCACTTTAACCTTGGCCAGAAGTTCTTCGCTGGCATCTTTCTGCCTGGCCGTATAAATATCGTTTTCCGTGGCAACCGGCGGCGGGGTATAGTTATAACACCCTCCGGCCGCAATGATTACAACCGCAAGAGAAAGGACTTTCCACATCAGTTTCATTTTAAAAAGACTCCAACACTCAATCATTTTAAAAACGTTTATTAAGGCCTGTTAAATGCTAAATTCATAATTTATAGCGAAAAGACTCTATTTTCAAATATATAAGAGCCAAATAATTACTCTATTCCAGAACACGGAGAAACTGCCAGGACACATTCTCCCTTCCACTTGCGGCCGGCTGTTTTCTGAAGAACCTCCGAGACCGTTCCGCGAATCACTTCTTCAAACATTTTTGTCGCCTCGCGGATTACCGCAACCGGCGTATCAGCGCCAATTCCGGCGCTGATTTCATTCAGCAGCTTTTCAATCCGGTGCGGCGATTCAAAAATCACGCAGGTTTTAGTTTCCGCGCCAATTTGTTTTATGGCTTCGCCTCGACGTCCGGATTTTACAGGCAGAAAGCCGTAAAAAATAAACTTGTCGATCGGCAGTCCGGAGGCAACGGCCGCAAAAGTCAGGGAAGAAACGCCGGGGATGATTTCCGGTTCAATTCCGGCTTTTACCGCTTCCCGGACAAACAGGAATCCGGGGTCCGCGATGCCGGGAGTTCCCGCATCTGAAACCACCGCCACTTTCATGCCGCCGCCGATCTGCTCGAGCAGTTCCGCCGTTTTGCGATGTTCGTTAAATGCGTGATAACTGATCAGCCGGGTGGATATCTCGTAGTGTTTGAGCAGAATGCGCGTATGGCGGGTATCTTCCGCCGCGATCAGGTCTGCTTCTTTCAGAACCCGCAACGCCCGCAGGGTGATATCCTCCAGATTGCCGATCGGAGTTGAAACTATATACAGCTTGCCGCTGTTGGTATTTTCCATCATTTCTCTTATAATTTTTTTGCATTAATGCCGGCAAATTAATCTGCGCCCGGCATTTACAACAGGAACCGGACCTGCTTAAACAATTGTTTCAGTCGTTAGATTAAAACAAGTGTTTGAATTTTTCAAGCGCGATTAGCCTCTTTTTTGCATATTTTTAATAATTATATAATGCTCCCGCTAATTTTAACCGTATATTATTAAGTCGTTAAGATAAGCGCCATTGTTACAGCAAAAGATAAAATAATGACGGAAAAAAGCATAAATCTCCAGGATACGGAAGAAAATACATTTAATCTCAGCCGCTTTCTCAGCCTGTCCGGGATCGCGTCCCGCCGGAAATGCGCCGATATTGTGAAGGCGGGGCTGGTCCGGATAAACGGGCGGACGGTAACGGAGCCGGGCTGCCGCGTCAACCCCGGCGATGAAGTTATTTATGACGGACGCCCCGTTCGGATGGAGCAGCGGATTTACATCATGTTGAATAAACCACGGGGGTATGTCTGCACCAATGATGATCCCCACGCCGAAAAACGGGCGTTTGATCTTATAAAAATTGACGGAGCCAGACTGTTTTCGGCTGGACGGCTGGACAAAGACAGCGAAGGCTTGCTGATTATCACCAACGACGGCGATTATGCCATGCAGCTTACCCATCCGCGCTATGAAATCTTCAAAACGTACCTGGTAACAACCGATGCGGCAATCCCGGCGGACGAACTGAATCGTTTGCGCGGCGGGATTATGGACGACGGAGAACGGCTGCTGCCGCAGAAAATCGAAGAAGCCGGCAAGTGTCTCTACCGTTTTATTTTGAACGAAGGTAAAAAACGCGAAATCCGCCGCATGATCGCGGCGGTCGGCAGAAAGACCGTCTTCCTGCAAAGAATCTCTGTCGGCGGGTTGACTCTTGGCGGACTCGAATCCGGCAAGTGGCGTTTTCTTTCCGGGGAGGAAGTAAAATTGAGCCGGCTTCCGGGTTTTTCCAAGCCATGATCCGCCCTTAGCGTAATTCTTAATTTTCATCAACATTTTGGACACCATTCCGCCTCATTTTGGACACTGCCCGATCCCATAATTCTCATTCTTCGCATGATTTCCATGCTTTGTTTTCCCGGCCTGTAGCGCAACCCATGAGCCCCATAGGCCCCATGTTTTTGCCCAGGCGGCTATTTCCGAGGGTTAGAGACCTCTTCAGTATGGCGTTTTTGCCAAAAACGCCTCTCTTTGCCAGTTTTGGCAAAACTGGCATACAATTTATCTTTCCAGCATTTCCGAGTTTTAGAGAGTCATTGAACGGAACCATTTTAACCACAAAGACACAAAGACACAGAGGAAATCTTTTTAAACTCTTTTTTAAGTTTTTGTCTTTTTGCTTTATGTCTTCGTTTTCAGGATTTATTCTGAATTCTGACTCCTGAATTCTGACTCCTTCCCGTTACATATATAGTAAATTTGTCAACGCAGACGGAGATAAAAAGCTTAAATAGAGCTCTTATCCGGCAAATAAATTTTTCAACCGAAACGAATAAAAACAGTTTTTTTACGGAGAGTATGAATAATCCGATAAATGATGAGAATTTTAATTTTTGATTCCCGTAATGCGCAATCATCATGAAATTTTTGATAATTATTATCAAATCATGGTTTAAGCACTTGTTTTTTATTTATCCGGAGCGTTATTATCAATACATAAAGAAGAATTGCTTAAAAGTAAATCATAACTCTGGAGGGATAAAATGTGTACGTTAGTAACCAAACCGGCCCCGGATTTTAAAGCTCAGGCGGTCATGCCGGATAACTCTTTTGAAGATTTGCAGCTTTCATCGTTTAAGGGCAAGTATGTCCTTTTGTTTTTCTATCCGCTGGATTTTACTTTTGTCTGCCCGACCGAACTGATTGCATTTGACCGTAAACTCGACGAATTCAAAAAGCGCGATACGGAAGTTATCGCAGTCTCCGTGGACTCGGCGTTTTCTCATCTGGCCTGGAAAAGCACTCCGCTGAAGGAAGGCGGCATCGGCAATGTTCAGTATCCGATCGTGTCCGATTTGACCAAGCAGATTTCCCGCGATTTCGGCATCCTGTTTAACGAATCAATCGCCTTGCGCGGTCTTTTCCTGATTGATAAAACCGGAATCGTCCGCCATGCGGTGATTAACGATCTGCCGCTCGGCCGCAGCATTGACGAGGCGTTGCGCATGGTGGACGCCCTGCAGTTCCATGAAAAATACGGCGAAGTCTGCCCGGCAAACTGGAAACCCGGCGAAGACGGCATGAAGGCAACCCAGGAAGGCGTTGCTTCTTATCTGGCAAACAATTGAGGTACTGGCGGGATGCCTGCCGTAACGGCAGGCGGGACCGTGAAATAAACGTTTAAGCGGGAGGGACGGATCATGGGGAGCGACAGCAATTCCTGGCAGGGAACTTTATGCATCGAGGTCAGTCCGGTTCCAAATACAATCATTATTTTCGGAGCTTCCGGCGACCTTGCGCAGCGAAAACTGATTCCATCGCTGTTCAACCTCAGCAGACGCAACCTGTTTCACGCCAAATCGCGCATCATCGGCTGTGCCCGTTCCCAGATGGATGACGCCTCCTTTCGCGATGTCCAGCACAAAGCCCTGAAAGAGCGTTTCCCCTCCTGCGAAATCAGTGAAATAGATGCTTTCCTGGAGAAAGTATTTTATATTTCAGGCGGTTATGATTCCCCGGAAACATACCGTGGAATTGAGCGGAAACTACAGGAACTGGAACAGCAGCAGGATCCGGTGCCCAACCGGACGTTTTACCTGGCCACCCCCGCGGCGCTGTACCCGATAATCGTCCCGATGCTGGCGGAGCTTCAACTGACCGCGGAAAATTACGAAGGCATCCCCTGGCGGCATGTCGTGCTGGAAAAACCGTTCGGCCATGATCTGGACAGCGCGGTAAAACTCGACCGGCTGCTGCACGAGTCGCTCCAGGAACGCCAGATTTACCGCATAGACCATTATCTGGGTAAAGAAACGGTGCAGAACATCCTGATGCTGCGTTTTGCCAACATCATTTTCGAGCCGGTATGGAACAGCCATTACATTGACAATGTCCAGATTACCGTCGCCGAATCCATCGGCGTGGAGCATCGCGCCGGTTATTATGAAAAAGCCGGACTGTTGCGCGATATGTTCCAGAACCACATGCTGGAAATGCTGGCGCTTACCGCCATGGAAATGCCGGCCTCTTTTGACGCGGACGCGATCCGGGATGAAAAACTTAAACTCATAAAGTCAATCCGTCCTTTCCCGATAAAGGAACTGGACAAATATATTATGCGGGCCCAGTATGCTTCCGGCAACGGGATGCCGGGGTACCGGGAAGAGGAGGGCGTGAGCAAGGATTCCACCACGGAAACCTTTGTCGCCGCCAAATTAATGATTGACAACTGGCGCTGGCGCGGCGTGCCTTTCTATCTGCGTTCCGGCAAACGGCTCCAGAAAAAGGTCAGCGAAATAGCGATCAACTTTAAACGCGTGCCGCACTCGATCTTTTCCGAACTGCGGCCGGAGGATCTGAGCGCGGACATGCTGGTGCTGAATGTCCAGCCGGAAGAAGGCATGGCACTTTCAATCCAGGCCAAACAACCGGGACCGAAACTCTGCATGGGCAGATTGTCGCTGGATTTTAAATACTCCGAAGCTTTTGGGGGGGATATCCCGGATGCCTACGAACGCCTGTTGCTGGACTGCATGCTCGGCGACCAGACGCTGTTTATCCGCAGCGACGTGATTACCGCCTCGTGGCGGCTGTTTACGCCGGTGCTTGAAGCCTGGTCCAAGTTCGACGGCAATGATTTGAACTGTCCGTGCCGTCTGCGGTCTTATCCGGCCGGTTCCTGTGGCCCGGAAGACGCCGGTGAACTCCTTTGCGGCTGCCCCTCCTGCTGGCGGGATATGTAAAGCAGCATGTAATATTCCGGCCATTTTGAACACCGCTTCGAATCTCGAAAGAGACGGTTTGAGACGTTGGAAAAATAGTTGAGATCAATTTTTAACCACGACATAAAATGTCGTACCCAATGTGCTATAATGCTGCTTCAGTATCAATTAATAATATGAAAGGGAAATTATTTATGGTCATGAAAGCTAAAAATCATTATGAAGGTTTTGAAAATGAACATAAATTTCACAACATACTTCGTCAGGCAATCGCCGAATGCCCAACTCTAAAGGCGAAGACCATCAAAATGGTTATTAAAAATATTTGTCCGGATTTTCTTGTTGGCCTTTTTGAATCAAGGCCATGTGTTAGAAAGTTAAAATATATCGGAATTCCTGGAGAAAATGAATCAAATATATCCTCAACCGGATCTTTTTTCGAGCTTGGCAAAGTATACGAATCCATTGACTTCACTGGCGCAACTTATACAATAAAAGGATACGGAGAAGACAATCGAATCGGATGTGAACATTTTGAACGGGTAGACTAAAAGTTTAGGCGTCTAATACATTATAGAACAGGAAAGCCGGACTATGAACAATGACAAGGAAGCAATCACATCGATTCTGTCGGAACTCTGGACAGAGTACAAGTCATTATGCCAATCGGAGATATTCGATCAAAAAGCTCCAATAACTGAGCGGGATATCGTCGCTGAGATTTATAGCAAACTAAAGGATTTTTGCGCCGAGAGAAAGAATTTGAGTGTTCACTGCGAGATAAAGCCATATGAACTAAAGCCTGCTTATGATAAAAATGATTGTGAAAAGTTGAAAGGATTCCCCAGAATAGATATTGTCATTCTCTCCGGGCAGGCGTGGATAGCCCCGGCAATTAATATTCAAAACGTCTATAATAAAGGTAAATTTGAAGCAAGATATTCAGCAATTCCCGTGGAATTCTTTCATACTGCGATAGAGGTGAAAATTCAAAGTAAACCTGGCGATGCAGAGAAGGATATAATAAAACTCAGGAAGCTTCAGGAGCAAAACAATGCTTGTAACTGCTTTTTCGTTCTACTGAATGCGAGAGGTCAAAGAGCGGATCATAAGAGTATTATCGAAAAGCATGCAAAAGAAAAAGGAATCTGTATTTTTGAATACTCTTGCAATAATGCATAACAAATCTGACATAGCAGTGCCTGTTACGTCAGCTTGAGTTCGAAGATGCGGCAGGCAACTAAACCATTTTCAATTCGACGTGTTTGCCGCAGGCGGCGGCGTAACGCTCAAGCGTGTCAATGGTAATATTGCGCTTGCCTTTTTCCACTTCGGCAATGTATGATTGGCGGGTATGCAGTCTCCGGGCCAGTTCCTGCTGGGTTAATCCTCCGGCAATACGGGCACCGTGCATTATTTTTGCTAGCGATATGCCGAGTCTGGCGGCATTGAGATTTTCAGCATTGGCCGGATCTTTAAAATATGCCTTGCGTTCCGCCGCCTGGCGCGCATATATTTTATCGCCGTTTTTTTTGACGTCCTGAATTTCTTCGGTCAATTGACAAGTTAAACGCACATTTGTCATATTAAACGCACGTAACCTAGAGAAAGTCGTGCGTTTAATTTGACAAACAGATAAAAAAGGGTTGGATTTTTCTTCTCAAGAAATAAAAACGCATGTGCTTTGTGCTCT
>CAIKZE010000433.1 GCA_903831825.1 uncultured Lentisphaeria bacterium
AATTTTAACATGGATACCGTCCTTTCGGGCTGCTTGCCCGGGTTTGTGTTTAAAGAACGGTATCTTTTTTATTGTCAAAACGCCAGCAAAATTACTGTTTTTTCCGTATTTCTCGCCGCAAATGCGGCTCAGTTCAAGACATCCGTGATTCCAAGTTGCCAAGACAACTATCATAAAAAACATCATAAATATGGGTAAAAACGGTAATAAACGATTCGAAAAAACAGTAATTAATTATTTCCTAAAAAGTGACTATATAACTCACGAGGATAAGTAATTACTGAAGACAATTGCCTCGTTGCTTTGTCTGCTGCGAACTTATCGGCTACAATAATTAGTAATGAACCATTGACATGACGAACAACATAAGTTCCAGCCTGAGGATAATTATTAGATAAATCACTTAATGCATGGCTACTTGCCAGCCATGGAGCTGTCAGCTTAAGTTCTTCAAGCATACCCATAAATATAATTTTACTATCTGGATTTATGGAACAAGCCGTAATCGGAGTGTAATTTAAATTTCCTGCCGCATTTTGAAGTAATTGCTTAACTTGAGTCTCAAAAACTAGTTTTTCTGGTAAAACCAGCAGACATTGCCCATCTCTAAGCAAAGGGAACTCGCCCAAATTAGCGGATGCTGATTGTCTCGGCGCTACCAGTTCAAGTTCAGTTATTAATTCAAGAAGTCTGTCTTTCATTAAACGGATTTCATTCTCGCCAGGCTTGACAAAGGCCTTGTCCCTGAATGTGCCGGAAGTATCAATGAGGCCTGTTGCGTCAACTTTTTCGACAAAAGGAATTATGGCTTTGGGTGAATAGCCCGCAATCAGTCCCAGCTTCACTTCAAAACCAGTGCGCTTATTATCAGGCAGAGCCCGGATCATATTTAGAGCCAATAAATAGTAATTAGCATCATCCAAACCATCTTTTGCTCCCTCCCATGCAGCACTGTCCCAGGGACCATTTTCTCCTGGATAGATAATTGCCTCTAATTGATTAGAGCGGAAATAACATTGAATCCAGCAGTTGTCAACTTCAAACCAGGCTTGTTCTATGCCAGCTGTCAAGCGCGATGATTCGTAATTCCGCCAATGGTTGGCAGTAGCAAAATAGGTAGTTTGATAATCTGTCGCTTTAATTACGCCCTGCCGGCGGCGAAGTTGGAGGTTTTTTAAGTTAGCCGTTCCCAAAATCCAGTAATTCATAAAAGGGGCGAGCATATTGATATTTTCCGCATTGGCCAGCAACATGGCATTCTGGGTAACTCCGGTGTTTACTCCAAGATGACGAAGCCTGGCGGCATATATCGCCCATCTGGTATATTTTTCATTGTTGATTTCGTCGTCAATTGTCGCCATGACCCGGGGAATCCCGCGATCTTTAAAATAACGGACCAGTTCACCGGTGTACCACTCATAAATAATTTGTTGGCGAATATCTCCGTCTTCAAACGTTTTACCATAAATCAATTTAGTCAATTGATTGTGGAGCTGGAAGAAAGTAGAGCATCCTCCAGCCGGCCAGCGAATAAAAGTTTGTTTATTATCCAGCAGTTTATCGATCATAAAATCCCAGAAGGAGAAATCCAGCGATGGCAAGTCTGTGCGGTTCCGGAAACGTTCTGGATTACTTTTTATCGCTGTTGTCAAGGATTCGCCGCTACCCTTTATCTTCACTTTGTCGTAATCATAATTGGATACAGGGGAAAACGGACCTACAGTAGTTTGTCCTCTAACTCCATGATTCATCATATCAGCCAGATAATTATTGGCTCTAGTTTCATTCCAAATATTTTTCCTGCTATCTTTACACAGCATATTGACCAAGTTATTAACGCTAAAAGTGTAACGGGGTTGACTGGGAATTCTTACCGGGAAAAATTTAAGGTTAATTTTGATAGTAGTTGGTTCGGTATTTTGGGGAGAAAAGGTAATAGGGATTTCAACCTCACGAGTACTGCTTAAACTGGGCGTTATTCGGAAATAGATAATCTTGTCCTGATTGGGTTTAATGCTAAAATTATTAGCCGGAAGCAATTTATACCCGTTATAAATTCTCCCCCAAATGGAAGTCGGCATAACCTGGGTGTCAAAGATTTCCAGTTTAACATCATCAGGCAGTATGGCGCTAACTTGGATATCGCCATCAAAAGAGCTGCTGCAAAAATGCAAAGGGAAACTCTCGCTTTCATTTAGACCAAGAGAAAAAGTCATACCTTGCCCGTGAACTCCGCTATTTTTGCCTATCTCACTATAAATCTGGTATCCTCTTTTTTTATCTGCGTCGGTGGTTTTAACCTGATATTTTTCATCTTTTATCCATTGAGGAAGACTATTATAAGTAGTTTTCCCTATCCTTTTTACATTCGTTTGATAATCTCTAATTAATTTTTCATCCCCAAGGCGGGCAAAGACTTTTTCCCATTTGTAGGAAGTTCCAAACAGAGAGTCGATAAGAGTAATTTCAGCAGTTACATATGGATGATCAGGCAATTGAATTTCCAGCCTGGCGGTGGTCGCATTGTCAATATTTACGATTTGATTAATCCTTTCCCCTATTTTTCGTTGATTGTCAATAAATTGAATACTGATGGTCATTTCTCCCAGATTGGGCCACAAAGGCTCTATCTTAAACTGGCCAGTTAGCTGCTTGCCGTCATATAAACCATCAAAGGCAATGACAACATCTTTGCAAGCATAGTCAACAGTCTCAAAATTATGGATGAAAAACCAGTAACAAGTAAAGTCGACACTTTTCCCAGGTGGAAGACTGTCACATACATATTCAAAAGTTGGAGCAACTAAATGCCCCTCACGCCAGGCATAGAGGTGAGTCAAATTCTCGCCTTCGAAAGCGAGACCGACAGCCACCCGTGATTCCGGATCACTAATCATTCCCCATGGTTCTACCATACTCTCAAGTTGTGCCGTTCCTGGAAATTGGCGATAGAGTTTGCCTGGTTGACGGGCTAAGTTATCAATTTCCTTCCCGGTAAAATTAGTACCGCCGGGACGGATTACATTGCGAAACATTAACCGTAATTCTTCCTGTGTATGATTCTCGATGTGGTATTCTACTTTAATTACCGGGCTGTTATGGTAGAAGGTAATTTTTTTTACATAAAACTGAGCCTCATCCAGGGTGAGTTCGGCAACAATCTTCCTGGAATCTTGATGAAGCCATTTAAGCTGGTATTTCTGGCGGAATCTGCTGTCATGGTCGTCAAGTAAACCGCCATATTCATTATCATAGATTAAATTACGGTTGGTTTGACGGTCAATCAGCTCAAGGATGCGTCCGCCTGAATCAGGAACCAGCGTTGCCGAATAGTATTCATTGATAATTTGAAACGCAGAGTTTCCTTTATAATTCACAGGTTTCATAACAAGTTCCCCCGCTATTCCGCAAAAGGTAATGGCGAAGATGAAAGCTGCTGTATAAAATTTCATTTCTATTCTCCTGTAATATAATTTTCACTATTAAAATAAGCTCCGCCGGCAGGCGCTCCAAATATTTCCCATTTGTCTCCGGAGTGACGATTGCGGATGATAGTAAATTTAAAATCCTTTTTTACTCGAATTTTTTCTTTATTCATGACAAAATAAACTTCCCAGTAGTCGGGGGTTTTGTTTACTTTAATTTCAGCATCTGAAACCCATGACCAGTTCCATCTGGTCCCTTGACATTCCGAGGCGGCGGATTTGCCATCCGGATTTATTAAGAAATGATATACCGACTGAGGGTGTTCTCCATCGGCAAGAAATATTTCGACATTATCGCCGTCAAAGATAGCATTTACCCCATCGCCTTTACCCTGCTTCAGCTTATCCATGGCGGACTCATTTAATCGAAGATAGAAACCAATTTTTGTGTCATTGCTATATACGGCAATATGTGAATCATTTTTAGAATCAGGGAGTTGGTCTGAGCCCCGGACTAAATATAGGTTTTGAAATTGACGATTTTTCCCGTTATGGAGAGATTCAAATGGAAACGTTTTTATTTTTGACAGGCTCTCGTATTTACTCTGTTCATGGTAACTATTCTGCCAATACTTGAACAGTTGATATTCCTTATTCAGTCTGGCGGCAAATTCCGGACGGGTCTCCAGTCTGGCGGCATTTTCCAGGATGTCTTTCAATTCGGTCTGCACCTCCGGAGTGAATATTGCTCGGTATTCCATGCTTTTTTTGGTAAAACACTCCGGCGTGTTTTTAAACGCCCGGACGAGAGTTTTAAAGTATTTATTCATAACTTGATTTGCTTTGCCGTAGCGGCTGACACACCAGTCCGTCAGCAGTTGATCCGCGGTTAAAGAACTGTCGTACAGTAGTTTGGCCGTAACATAATATACTGGCCAGAAGCTGTTATATTCGATGGCTGAGGCAGGGGGTATTTCGCTCATGAATCCGCTAATTGCATGTTGATGATAAGTTTTAAAATCCGCATCTATTGTATCCCAAAAAGGCGCCATCATTTGACCGCCTGACTGGCTGTAATAGTCATACAGATAAACTTGTCCGCCGCGATCGATAATTTGCTTTAAGCGCTTGAATTGAGAGTTATTTTTCGGGCAATCAGGACTGTTCATGGGATGTTTATAACAGTGAAACTGGGTAAAAGAGATAATTAAATTACCGGGTACTTCAGGCATTAATTCGACGAAATCGGAAAAATTACTGTAGGAGTAATGTCCTAATTTAATGTCAGGATTAGCTTTGGCGACTTTTGCACAAATTTTACCGATGAAATCGGCAATCGGACCATTAATAGTTTTATTCCGCCGGTCATTTTCAGTTTTCAGCGCTTCGCATTGTGAACATTCACACCAGCCATAGCCATCGTTGGGGCAGATACCAATAATTTTTATTCCTGGATTCTTTTGTTTCAAAGCCAATATTTCCTGGACAAAGGCCTCCTGCAATTGCGGGTTGGATAAGCAGAGTTGCCCCCCCTGGCTGTGAGTTATTCGCCTGCCCCCTACTAACGCAAAATAATCAGGGTGCCGGTCGAAATATTTGCTGTCGCTAATCAAAATACTATATGAATGAACCGTTGTATCGGGTTGGATTCCTGATTCTCTCAGCCTTCCGCCTACTAGCGGCAGCTCTTTGAAACTAGTTAATTTACGGTTCATCCGGTTGAAACTCATCCAGAAAACCACATTTTCGTCAAAGTGGTTAGGGGTGCCGCATATGTGCATTCCCCGATAAGCAAAATCTGGACGGTGTACTCCAAGAAATTTTGGATTTATAAGCGTAGCCTCGGCGGGTACAATTATCCCTTCAACCGGATTAAAATAGCGAACTCCGTATTGCTCAAGCAGAGCGTAAATGCCACACCTAAGCCCCTCTCCATCTCCAGAAATAGTTAAATTACCATCATTGTCGGCACTTACACTGAAGGCCCCTTCAGTCAGGGCCGAATCAAACCTTAGAGCGACATTAGACTTAACCTTTAATTGGTAAAAGATCTTTTCTGCGACTTTGACAGCCGCTTCTACTTGAGGATCATTACAGGGGGAATTCATAGTTATTTTGTCCGTAGGCAAAAAAAAACAGGATCATAAACTTTCGTTAATTCTACATCGTCAAACCACAATCTTGCGTTCGGGCCCTGTTGCGGTGCGCCAAAAAGTGCTGATAGAAAACTATGCTTGTCGCCTGGCAGGGCAGAGAAATTCGCCTCCAATTTTACCCATTTCCCTACACATTCAGGGGGATATTCTACCGTAATCGCTCCGGCAGGATGTTTGCTCTTCTCCTCGTCTGCCCATGCACCTTCGGCATCTTTGAAACGTATAGTTAATCTGCCTAAACTTTCGCTCAACGGTTTGACGTCATTGCGTTTAACATAAAAGGTAAGACGATAACGACAACCGGGATCAAGTTTAGTGGTCAACTGCAAGCAACCGGCAATTTGATTTTCTCCAATGCCAACGCAATATTTACCACTGTGAGCATCCTGATTGCCAACAACAAAAGTAGTCACCGAATTTTGAAAACCCCACGTTTGCCAATCCATTTTGCTCCTGATTTCCTTGGCAGTCCATTTGCTCACATCGGCATCGGGTGTGACTTCAAAGGATGGATTTTTGACTAGGTTAACACTTTTATTCTTCTTTGTATAGATTTGAGTCAAAAACCATGATTTCAATTTTTCATTTTTAGTTGATTCTGCTTGCTGCAGCCAAAAAGTTTCATCTTTTTTGATTCTACCCAAAGCATTATCTACAAATCCTTCAAGGAAAACTTCTGGACGCAAAATAGCAATTTTACGATACTCGGTTAAAGAATGCCTGCCGCAGAACACTTCCTTGTCTTCGCTGGGAGTAAGTTGAAAATCTTCACATCGCTGGATGGCCGCCAGAGCCTGTTTGATAAGTGGAATAATTTTATCTGAGTCTACTTTGGATAACTCTCTAGCGCAGATATGTACTTCGATATTATCGCGAATGAAATTATAAAATTTAAGCAGGATTGCCAATCTGTCTTTGGCTTTGGAATCTTGGACTAATTTAGCAGCATCAGCAAGTTTTTCATCCATATACTTCAAATCGGCAAAAGTATAATTCTCGGATTGGACAAAGCGTGACGATTCCATAATCGGGTTTAGAGTTTCTTGGGCTCGATTATAGATAGTCTCCAGTCGATCAAAGACCGCTTTTACCGGAATGGCAGCTTCGGCATACATTGAGTGGAAATAATCGTCCAATAGGGCTTCGACATCAGCATTTATATTCCAGGCAATTTCATCTAAAACATATTGACGCGGCGCCTCAAAGATGAATGTATCCGGATAAACCTCTAAATAAATACTGCTTAGATGATAATTCCCCACGGCTTTTCTCCAGGCGTTTACCATGGTGCGCGGGTAGTAGCGGGGAACCACAAAACGGCGGCTGCCGCAGGTATATAAATAATCATATAAACCAATATAACCAACGCCAGTACTGCTCCATTCCCGCATTAATTCCATGTTATTGGCTAGCCCGGCAGTAATTTCCACTAGCAGCCTGTCGGACTTTTTTTTCAAAGGCCATATAGCATGAAAATTGTGTAGTGATATATTACGATCAAAAAGGATTTACGATGGGAGCGAAGTTTGTGAATGTGGACCGGGACACGCCGATGATGTTTCCACCAGA
>CAIKZE010000434.1 GCA_903831825.1 uncultured Lentisphaeria bacterium
AATTTTAACATGGATACCGTCCTTTCGGGCTGCTTGCCCGGGTTTGTGTTTAAAGAACGGTATCTTTTTTATTGTCAAAACGCCAGCAAAATTACTGTTTTTTCCGTATTTCTCGCCGCAAATGCGGCTCAGTTCAAGACAGCAAGGCCCGAAACTGGAGAAACAGCAATACTTCCCCGATCTGAAGTCAGAAGGCGACATTCTGGTCCGGGTGATCGGCAACACGCCGGGAATAAACAACCGGGTTACTTTTATCGCGTATGTTTCCGCCATTATGTTTGCCAAACATTCGATTCATATAACCAATGCCTATTTTATCCCTGACGATCAGATACTGGATGCCCTCACCGATGCGGCCAAACGCGGCGTTGACGTAAAGATTATTCTTCCTTCCGTTTCCGATTCCTCCCTGGCCGTGCATGCCATGCGGTATAATTATACCGAACTTCTGGAAGCGGGAGTGAAATTATACGAATACCGCGGCGCCCTGCTCCATGCGAAAACCGCCGTAATTGACGGCGTCTGGTCCACTGTCGGTTCGACCAACATGGACTTCTGGAGCTTCTTAAGCGATGACGAGGTAAATGCGATTATTTTAAACCGTGAGTTCGCCGCCGAAATGGAGGCAATGTTTGCCCAAGACCTTGCCAAATCCGAACAGATTAAATGGGAAGACTGGAAAGAAAGATCCATGATGCAAAAGTTAAAAGAGCATTTTGCGCATATATTCTCCCATTACTTGTAGAATATCAGGGACTTAAGTCAGAAAAATTAGCCATATTCTTCCATAATTCCAACTTTTCCGGCTTTGAATTTCTCATTATTGGGAATTAAATTATTATAAGATTATGGAGGTTCCAATGACAGATGAAAAGAGCGCTCAAAAAGATGTTGACATGGATAAGGTTGTCCAAGCTCTGATGTTAGACGCGCCTCGCCGGGAACTGCCCCAATGCCCCAATTGCGGTTCAGCCAAGATCAGTATGGATTCACCGGGAACATGGCGTCTTTTATTCTCGTTCATCTTATTACCCTTCTCCTTAATTTTTCTGTTTTTCAATCAAAATCGTTATTGTCAAGCGTGCGGCATGCGTTTCAAAAAACTGTAAATGCGACTGTCAAATTTAGCGTTGGGACTTTTGGATATTAGTGCAAACTTTAGTATTGGTGCGGAGGTATAAAAAAAATGATTGAGAGAATTGAACAACTGGCGGCAAGACTCATTCCTTGGCGGAAATGGATAATTGTGGCATTCCTGGTCGCGTTTATCGGTGTAATGCCAGCGACTTTTGGGCTTGTGGTGCTGTTTAAAAAAATGTGGATATTCCATATTGTCATCTTTCTCGCGATGTTCGGATTTACCTGGACGAGCGGACTCTTTATGATTTCGTATTGGTACGATCCGGATAGTGGTCGTTTGACCCTAAAAAAATCAATGCGCCCCATCCCCTGGTCAAGTGGTACTGGTATTTCATGCGATACTATACTCCCTTTTTTTTGGTGATCTGGTTCCTGATGCCGCTTACGCTCTTGGCAATGTTTTATCCTTTCATGAGATATTATTAGTGTCAATGAATATCTCCGCGTGAACCATATTAATTTAATCCATTCCAATCTCTTTGCTTCATCCCAATATTTCCGTGTATTTCAGTGTATTCCGTGGTTAATCCTGCATTTTATTGCCTTTAAAAAGCTTAGTTTCAAAAATGCATTTACAGCCTTATCTGAACAGCGCTGCGTCGTTTGTATTGACAAAAATACTATATATGTAGGGCATAATTGAAAATTGAAAATTGAAAATTGAAAATGGGGAACCGGGAAAACATTTAACCACAGAGGCACAGAGACACAGAGAAAACATTAGACAGGGTTTAACAGCCGGGGCAATGGGTGGAGTGATTTTAATTTTGTTATGCAGAACGGCTCTCTAATCACTCGGAGTGGTCTGTCCGGAATGATCTTAATTAAAAAAGAGGATTTCTCTGTGTCTCTGCGTCTCTGTGGTTAAACAAGATTCTGCTTAACGGCTCTATAATCACTCGGGATAAGGTGTCGGATAAACTTAATTGGAAAAATGTTTTCTCTGTGTCTCTGTGCCTCTGTGGTTAAAACGGTTCTGCTGAGAAGGTCTCCAAGCACTCGGAAATGTTGGAAAGAGAATTTGTATGCCAGTTTTGCCAAAACTGGATGGATGAGGCGTTTTTGGCAAAAACGCCATACCAAGACATCCTGCACAATTGGTGTCTCCCGCGGCTGCGGGATCCGAAATGGTTATAAAACTGAAAAGCGTTGTGCTGAATGGGACTCCAATGTCTCGGAGTGTATAAATTGAAAATTGAAAATTGAAAATTGAAAATGAAAAACATAATAATACCCTTAAACATGTCTCTAATCCTCGGAGTGCGGAAGGCGGAGAACATGAAACTATGTCCAAATTGTCCAAAATGGTTATAAAACTGAAATACATTGTGCTGAATGGGACTCCAAAGTCTCGGAGTGGTTATGAAAAATGAAAAACATTATGCTCGACGACTATCCAAAGTCTCGGAGTGGGGGAAAGTTCGAGAATTCTAAAGTGCGAGAGTGCGGAAGTTCGAGAGTGTGAAACTTTAGAATTTTAGAACTCCAGAACTTTAGAACTTGTATTCAACGACTATCCAAAGTCTCGGAGTGGTTATGAAAAATGAAAAACATTATGCTCGACGACTATCCAAAGTCTCGGAGTGGTTATGAAAAATGAAAAACATTATGCTCGACGACTATCCAAAGTCTCGGAGATGTTCTGTATGGAATGAACCTATTTTAAAAAAGTTTTCTCTGTGTCTCTGTGCCTCCGTGGTTAAAACGGTTCGGAAATGTTTTTCTCCTTTTCCGAATGTTTACAAAGAATGTTTATGAAAAAAATAAGGATTTTGTTTTTATATACTATTGACATTTAAAATTTATCATATACTATACTAGTATTATAAACAATAATATGGTGGCATTATGAATTTTTCAACGAAAACACGCTACGGGTTGAGGATCCTGATTCAACTGGCGGAATGTTATGGTGAAAATGTCGCGGTGAAGGGCAAGGATATTGCGGCTGAACAAAACTTTACGGAGGCTTATCTGGAACAAATTATGATCAAGCTGAAAGAAGCGGGTTTTGTCCGTACCGAACGCGGCTGCAACGGCGGGTATATCCTGTCCAAGTCGCCGGATAAGATCACGATCCTGGATGTGATCGAATTGTTTGAAGGCAGACTTGACCTGGTGCGATGTAAAGACGAAAAGAAAATATGTCCCAGGATACTTCAGTGTAAAACCACCAGAGTATGGAAAAAACTTTCCGACATATTCAGGGCGGAAACGGCGAAGTTGACTTTGACGAAAATACTGGAAATGAACAAACAAGAATTGGAGTATATGATATGAAAATTTACAAGAACATTTCAGAGGCAGTCGGCAATACCCCGATGGTAAAATATCTGGGCGCGCCGGAACTGGATGCGGAAATCCTGGCAAAACTGGAATTCTACAATCCGACGTCGAGCATTAAAGACCGGATTGCGGTAAGCATGGTTGAAGACGCGGAAAAGAAAGGTCTTTTAAAACCCGGCGGCGTCATTATCGAGCCGACCAGCGGCAATACCGGACTGGGCCTGGCGATGGTTGCCGCCGCCCGCGGCTACAAGCTGGTAATTGTCATGCCGGAATCGATGTCGCTGGAACGCCGCATATTGCTGCTGCATCTCGGCGCGAAACTGGTGCTTTCGCCCGCCGCCGAAGGCATGGCCGGCGCGGTGAGAAAAGCGGAGGAACTGCTGAAGGAACAGCCGGACGCTTATATGCCTCAGCAATTCAACAACTCCGCCAATACCGAAGCACATTTTAAGCATACCGGAGTTGAAATCTGGCAGGAAACCGGCGGCAAAGTCGATATTTTCGTTGCCGGAGTCGGCACCGGCGGCACTTTGACCGGGGTCGGGCATTATCTCAAAAAGCAAAATCCGAAGATTAAGATTGTCGCGGTCGAGCCGGACAAATCGGCGGTGCTTTCCGGAGACGCCCCCGGCAGACATGCCATCCAGGGAATCGGCGCCGGGTTTGTCCCTTCGATTCTAGACCTGAAGGTGATTGATGAAGTCATCAAGATCTCTGACGACGCATCTATTGACGCCGCCAGGGATGCGGCCAGAAAAAATGGCATTCTCTGCGGAATCAGTTCAGGTGCCGCCGCCGCCGCCGCGATAATTCTGGCCAAGCGGCCGGAAAATCGCGGGAAAACTATCGTTACAGTGTTCCCGGACACGGCTGAACGTTATTTGTCAGCCGGATTATTTCAAAAAATAGGAGCTTGATAATTATGTCAAAACAAGGTATTTCAACTATTTCGATTCATGCCGGCCAGCAGGCGGATCCGACCACCGGAGCCTGCGCGGTTCCGATTTATCAGACTGCAAGTTATGTGTTTAAATCCACCGAACACGCGGCCAATCTTTTTGCGCTCAAGGAATTCGGCAACATTTACACCCGTCTGATGAATCCGACGACCGATATCCTGGAAAAAAGGCTTACCGCGCTTGAAGGCGGCACCGGCGGATTGGCGACTTCCAGCGGCATGGCGGCGATTTTCCTGGCGATCACCAACATTGCCCAGGCCGGCGATCATATTATCAGTTCGACTTCGCTTTACGGCGGGACCCAGACTCTGTTTGAATACACGCTGCCCCGCTTCGGGATCGAAGTCACTTTTGTGAATGAACTGACTCCGGCCAGCATCAGCAAAAACGTCAGGCCCAACACCAAACTGGTCTATGGCGAAACCATCGGCAATCCCAAAGGCGATGTTCCGGATTTGAAAGCGGTAACCGATGCCGCGCATTCGTTCGGACTGCCGGTATTCCTGGACAATACTTTTGCCCCTGTACTCTGCCGCCCGTTCGAGCACGGCGTGGACGTGATCGTCTATTCCTGCACCAAGTGGATCGGCGGGCACGGCACCACTATCGGCGGCGCAATCATTGACAGCGGCAAATTCGACTGGTCAAGCGGCCGCTTCCCCGAATTCACCACCCCCGATCCCAGCTATCACGGCATGGTGTACTGGGATGCGTTGAAAAACGTCCCCGGCGCCGGCAATATCGCCTTTATCATCAAGGCGCGGGTGCAGGGAATGAGAAATATCGGGCCATGTCCGAGCCCCATCAGCGAGTTTCTGCTGCTGCAAGGCGTGGAAACGCTGCCGCTGCGGATGAAAGCGCATTGCGACAACGCCCTGGCGCTGGCAAAATATCTCAAGAATCATCCGCTGGTCAGTTGGGTCAATTACCTGGGCCTGGAAGATCATCCGTCGCACCAGACCGCGAAGAAGTATCTGAAAGGCGGCTTCGGTTCGGTATTCGGCTTCGGCATCAAAGGCGGCGCGGACGCGGCGGTGAAATTCATCGATTCCGTCAAGCTGGCCAAGCATCTGGCAAACGTCGGCGATGCGAAAACCCTGGTGATTCATCCCTGGTCAACCACCCATCAGCAGCTTACGGATGAGTTCAAGACCGCGGCCGGAATCAATCCGGAATTTGTCCGGGTTTCAGTAGGCATTGAAGACATTGAAGACATCATGGCGGATTTTGATCAGGCATTAGAGGCCGGACGGTAGTTAATCGACTTATGCGGGCTGAGCCGCATAAGTCCGGAATTCAGGCGTCAGCTAAAACTGCGGTTCCCGCAGTTTTAGCAAATTAAGGAACTCAAAGGAATTTGAAAAGGTTTTCAAAGGAAAAAAGCAGAGTTCAAAAGTGAATACAAAAACAAAAAAACATTGAAGAATGGAGCCGGAAATCAGGTGGACGAAACAGAATAAGGATATGAAGACGAAAGATAACTGGTTGACTTGTTTCTTTTGTCTTCTGATTTTATGCCTTCCATTCTGACTCCTGAATTCTGACTACTGACTTCTGCTTTTTCAGGGTTTAACAAATATGCGCAGAATTTATCTGGATTACAACTCCACCACGCCGCTGCATCCGGGCGTACTGGAAGAAATGATGCCGTTTTTTAATACAAAATTCGGTAATCCTTCCAGTCTGCACTTTTCCGGAAGGGAAGCGGCGGCGGCGCTGGATTTGGCCAGATGCCGCGCCGGAAAGCTGATCGGGGCCGATGTTGATGAGATTATTTTCACCTGCGGCGGCACCGAATCCAACAATCTGGCGGTGGCCGGCATTGCCCGGCGTCTGAAAGCCGCCCGCAACCACATTATCACGACGTCGGTCGAGCACAGTTCGGTATATGACCAGTGCGTCCGGCTGGAGAACGAAGGTTTCAAAGTAACTTACCTGCCGGTAACGCGGCAGGGTGAAATATCGCTGAATGACCTGGAACAGGCGGTAAATGAGCGCACCGCGCTGATTTCGCTGATCCTGGCGAATAACGAGACCGGAACCATCCTGAACACTGAAGGCGTCCGCGAAATCGCCAAAAAAGCCGGCGCATTGCTGCATTATGACGCGGTTCAGGCCGTCGGCAAAATCCCGGTCAACGTCATTGAACTCGGCGCCGATCTGCTCTCTTTATCCGGACACAAAATCTACGGGCCGAAAGGCTCCGGCGTGCTTTTTCTGCGGCGCGGAGTCGCCCTGCAATCCGTTTTTATCGGAGGGGAACAGGAAAACACCAGACGTTCGGGAACGCACAATGTCCCGGCAATCATCGGTTTGGGCAAAGCCTGCGAGATCGCCGGAGCGGAACTGGAGGAATACAGTCAACATTGCGCCAGACTGCGCGACCGTCTGCAAAGCGGTATTTTGACAATACCTGACTCCATCATCAACGGATGCCTGGAACGGCGCATCCCCAACACGCTTAATGCGTCGTTTCCCGGCCATTACGGCAGCGGTCTGGCAGTCAAACTGGATTTGGCCGGCATCGCGGTTTCCACCGGCTCCGCCTGCAGCGCGGGACGGAATGAAGAATCGAGGGTTTTGAAGAACATGGGACTGACCAGCCGCGACCTGCTTGGAGCTCTGCGTTTTTCAGTCGGCAGGCATACTACTGAAAAAGAAATAGATTATACTGTTCAAAGGCTTGCAGAAATTGTCTCCGCGGAAAATAGTATAGGGAATAAATTAAATATCGTAAACTTGGATAAACTTTAAAACAAGAAGTCAGGAGTCAGGAGTCAGAATGGATCCGGTTTTAATGGAGGGTTATGCTCCGTCGTAACCGGGATTCCCGAATTCAGAATTGAGCGCCAGCGGCGCGGAATATTAATAGCAGAATAAATGCGAACAAAAATTAAAATATTGGATAGAACGGAGTGGAAAAATGAGCGCTGAATATCAGAAAGAGATGATTGAACGGATCAATCTTCTGCGCAAAGAAAGAAATGCCGTTATCCTGGCGCATAATTATGTGCTGGGCGAAGTTCAGGACATCGCCGATTTCGTCGGCGATTCGCTGGAATTGAGCATCAAAGCCAAAAACACCGACTGCAGGGTGATTGTGTTCTGCGGAGTAAAATTCATGGCGGAAACCGCCAAGATTCTTTCACCGGAAAAGACCGTGCTGCATCCGGTGCCGGCTTCCGGCTGCCCGATGGCGGACATGGCTGACGCGGATAAGCTGAGAAAGCTCAAAGCGCTGCATCCCGGCGCGGTTACGGTCTGCTATGTCAACAGCACCGCCGCGGTCAAAACCGAAGTGGATATCTGCTGCACTTCCGCCAATGCCGCCAAAATTGTGGCGGCAATCCCCGCGGACAAGGAAGTGATTTTCCTGCCGGACAGAAACCTCGGCGCGAATGTTTCAATCGCGTTGAAACGCCCGATGATTTTATGGCCGGGCTTCTGCCCCACCCATATGCGGATTACGGCGGAAATGGTCAAACGCAAAAAAGTGGAATTTCCCGATGCATTCGTGATTGTCCACCCGGAATGTACTCCGGACGTGGTTGCGCTGGCCGACAAATACCTGAGCACCGGCGGCATGCTGCGCTTTGCCCGGGAAACCGAGCATAAAAAGATTATCGTCGGCACGGAACAGGGCATCATCCACCGCCTGCAACGCGAAAATCCGGACAAAATGTTCATTCCGGTATCGGAACAGGCGGTATGTCCGAATATGAAGCTGATTGAACTCAATGACGTGCTGAACTCGCTGGAAAAAATGCAGTACGAAATCATTCTTGATCCCGACACTATCGCCAAGGCCGCGGCCCCGATCCTGAAAATGATCGAAGCCGGGTCATAAGGCGGGCTTCGCCCGCAGTAGTCAGTAATCAGAAGTCAGAAGTCAGTAGTCAGTAGTCAGTAGTCAGTAGTCAGAATAAATCCTAGTAGTAAAGAATAAAGCCGGAAATCAGAAGACAGGAAAAATGAAAACAAACAGTGAAAAAAATTCAGGATTTGATAGTTATGCGTCTATTCTGAATTTTGGTTTCTGTTTCTTGAATTCTGAATTTAAGTCTCCCATTCTGACTACTGACTACTGACTTCTGACTACTGACTACTGGATTTATAATGTTAATATATTTTTAGGATAATTTATGAAATCAAAAGGGCGTCTGGTTGCCGCGATCAGCGGCGGAGTTGATTCTTCAGTGGCCGCGGCCATCTGCCTGGAAGAAGGCTATGAAGTAATCGGCGTAACCCTGAAACTGAAAGACTGCGACGATTCCAGAGAACGGCGGAAAGCCTGCTGCGGCGCGGATGATTTCATTCACGCCCGGCTGGCGGCGGCCAAACTCGGCATCCCCCATTATTTCCTCGATCTTAAAGCGGATTTCGCCCGCGACGTCCTGACTTATGCCTGGAACGAATATCGCGTCGGACGCACTCCGAATCCTTGCGTGATGTGCAACTTTCACTTGAAGTTCGGCGCGCTGGCCAAATACGCGGACGGACTAGGCGCGGAAGGCCTCATCACCGGGCATTACGCCGAACTGGAGCGTTGCGCGGACGGGCAGATCAATCTCCGCCATGCCGCCGATGACGAAAAAGACCAGGTTTATTTTCTGGCCATGCTGACGCGGCAGCAACTGTCGTTCTGCCGTTTCCCGCTCGGCAATATAACCAAAATGCAGGTCAGGGAAAAAGCCGCGTCGCTGGGTTTGAGCAATGCCTGGAAAGCTGAAAGCCAGGATGCCTGTTTCGGCTACAAGGGCGAAAACTTCTCGCGCACGCTGGCGGAATATTTTGAAGCTGACATGCCAGCCGGAGAGGTCGTTACCGAAGACGGCAAAATCGTCGGCTACCACGACGGCATTCATAACTACACCATCGGACAGCGCAAAGGTTTAGGCATCGCGCTGGGCAGCCCCGCTTACGTAGCGGCGATTGACGCCGAGAATAACCGGATAATTTTAACCACCAACCCGGAACGGCTGAAATCCGTATGCATTGAGACCAGCAAACCCAACTGGCTGGTTGACATGCCCGACGAATTTGACTGCGAAGCCCAGATCCGTTATAATCAGACTCCGGTTCAGGCGCATGTAGTCAAACATGGCAGCGACAAAACCATCGTAAATTTCAAGACCCCTGTTACAGCGTCAGCCCCCGGTCAGTTAGCCGCCTTTTACAACGACCGGCTGGTGCTGGGCGGCGCCTTCATCGACAGGGTAGTTCAATAGTGATTGGTGATTGGAAGGAACTGTGAGAGAATCCGGCAAAACTGCTTGAAGGTCTCCGCTTTCATACTATAATATTATTGCGTCAGGAAATTATTGCGTTCCAATGGGTCAATGCTGGGGAAATATGAAAAAGTTCAGTCTCAACACAATATTCGGAATTTGCTCCTTACTTATCGGGTGCTGGTGGGTTTGTGGGATGGTTATTGAATTATCCATCTTCGCAATAATCCCGATTATTCCAGCCGGATTTGCCGTTTATTTCGGATATCGTTTGATAAAAGAGAAGAATAAAACGAATATCAAAGGAAGCGTTGGGGCATTAGCTGTTTTGGGAGTATTCTTTTTGCCAGGTTTTTTCTTGATAATAATGCCAAATCGCATCGGCCTCCTGGATGTTAAGCATTTCGGCATGTTCTACTTGCTTCTGGCGACAATAGCAACCATCACGGCTTACATTCTAGTAAGCCGGTTTCTGATGATTCGAGAGGGGCTGACTCCCAAGCCTAAAGGCGAGTTTGTAGGAAGAGGAATCATTTCAGTTATAGCTGTGCAAATATGGCTTGTTGGAACGCAAATAGCGAATGTATATGCAATCCCAATCATGGAAAAAAGACCATGGGGCATCATATCAGGTGGCTTTTTAGGTGGCTTTGGCCCTATCATAATCGCATGGGTTTTCCACAAAGTGGCAATGAGATTCATAAAAGAAGACAAAGCAGAGCAAGCAGTTTCAAGCAATCCCGCTCCGCTGACTCCTGACTGAATTCTATCTTTCGGATTCAGTCTTCCTGCGTTCCGCCTTCCATTCTGACTACTGACTACTGAATTCTGACTTCTGTTTCTTACAATTCCAGGATCGTTACTTTCAGACAGGTGCTGATTTGTTCGCCGGGGGCGATTTCGCGCAGCGTACCGTGTTCGCGTTCGGCGTTCTGGCCTTCGGGATGACAGTTGGCGGGTTCCAAACCGATTACATACTCCCCCTGCCCCATCTGTTTCCACTGGACAAAATACGGCAGTTCCGCGGTACGGTATTCCAGTTTGAATCCCAGTTTCAGAGTCGGGTTCTTCAGGGTAACGCAGGCAAAACCATCTTTACCGGGGGAAATTTCATGGTAGAATACCTGTTCCGCATAACCCGCCTGCGGCGGATCCATCTTATGCCAATCCTTGATGCCGAGCGCAGACTCGCCGTCACGGGGAACAACATCATGGCTGTCGGCTTCAATAAATGCGTTTTCATCCAATAGCGGGAAGCCGAGGTTCATGTGGTAAAGCAGCATCAGCGGCGAGGTTGAGAATCCGTGATTTTCGATAATATCCTCGATAATTATCGAATTCTGGCCCATCACGGAAGAAATCTTTCTTTTCAGGTGCAGATTTTCAAAAAATACCGCAGTCTGCCTGACCCAGCCGCTGATGGATTGAACATATTTGCCGTCGATCCATTGCTTTTCAATTGTAACCTCTTCGCCGGGAATGTGCGAAAGACGGCCATGCAGTCCGTGAGTTTCTACGCCGACCTTATCCGGGCCGCCGACATTCCGTAGGCCGCAGCCGGTAAGCAGGCCGCCGCCCCAGGTTCTGAGCCAGCTCAATCCTTCAGATTCGTAAAACGACGGCGCCGCATAGCGGTTGGATGATTTCCAGGCCAGCGGAATGCCTTTAAAGGTCGCGTCGGCAATATCCATTCCCCGGTCAATGTTCACCGTGAAATTCAAGCCGCTGCCGTTAACAAATTCGGCGATTCTGGTGCCGCGGCCTCTGCCGTCCTCCAGCACCGATTGCCGGATATGTGCCAGTTGTTCGATGCAGCCGACCCGTTCCAGCAAAAAATTCCGCTCTTTATCAGAAAATTCAAAATTCATAACAGTCTCCGTGTTTTATTAGCTTTCGAGTACACTTCTCCCGGCAAACCTGACAACTTCCCTAATTATGAACGACTCCTAATCTATCTCAGGAAAACAAGGAATCAACAGTTTTACTAAAAACCCGATGGGAATAATGGGAAGAAGCACTTCCCGATTCCCAGTTATTTTACATCGTTACATCTTTTACCCGGTTGGCGAAGAAACCGTAGATAACGCCCAGTACGGCAGCAAAAAGGAATACCCATAAATGGTCGCCGGTAATTTTCCAGAGCAGTCCGCCAAGTATCGCCCCGATAATTGAAGTCACGTGATTGATCGCCATGCCCGAATACAGGCTCGGCGTCAGATCGTCTTTCTTTTCCACCGTCCTGGCCAGATAGCTTGACCTAGCCATGCCGAAGGCAAACAGCGACGCATCGGCAATAAAACATCCCGACAGGATAATGGATGCCGTTTCCAGCCAAAACAGTTTCATTGCGAAAGCGTATCCCAGGCAGACCAGCACAACCAGCACACTCTCGGCGAGCAATGCCCGGCGTTCGCCGTAAACCTGTATTATCTTGCCGATGAAAGGACGGAACCCCAGCCCGATCACCCCGGCAATCAGCATGAGTTTACCCATATAGGCGGGGGATTTGCCCAGCGTGAACACCAGCAGCCAGAACCCGAAAGTAATAAACACCTGCTTTCTGGCCCCGAAAAATGCTTCAAGCACATAATACAGGGAATATTGTTTTTTGAGAACGATGCGTTCGCGCCAGTTGTTGCACTTCTTGAAATGCCCGGCCGGTTTCATTATTACCAAAATCAGCCCGCCGATAAATGCGACGGTACCGGCGACAATGAAATCTATGTTGAAATTTTGACTGACGTATTTCCATTTGAACCAGACAAAACCCGCGCCCACCAGTCCGGCGGCAGTTATCAGGCTTTTCATCTGTCCGAGGCGCAGACTCCGGTTCTCCGGCGAGACGGAATGCAACACAATCGCGTCAACAATGACCATGAAGAAATGCTGTCCGAAACTGGCGACGCCCAGCCATAAACACAGCAGCCAGTAATTGCCGGCAAAACCCGGAATAGTAAGCGCAATGAGTCCGGCGCTGAGCAGAAAACACGCCACCGCCGCGATGGCCCCTTCACTTAAAAAGAACAAAGCGCTGATGGCGAATACCGAAAGCACTCCCGGCAGTTCGCGCGGCAGTTCCAGCAGACCTCGGGCGCTGGTTCCGATTTTCTGCACCTGATCAAGATAGTTATTGAAGATATTCCCGTAAATATTCTCGGCGACATAAAAAGCAAAGATCGCCGCCAGCAGGAATAACATCAGCCTCTTTTTGTTTTCCGCCGAATCCATAGTTGCATACCCGAATTGTTAAAAATAAAAGCAGTTAATTTACAGCATGATTCCGGCTTTACGAGTAAGGTCTTGTTCAAACCAGCAAAAAAGAATGAAACTAAAATTTAAAAATTGAAGAAGTCCAACAGCCGTCGTGTCACCAGTTGCTCGATGAATAGTCACCGGCGCGAGGCGCTTTCCTTATTTTTCGATTGTAACGGGGGATATGGCTGGCCA
>CAIKZE010000435.1 GCA_903831825.1 uncultured Lentisphaeria bacterium
GGTTATGTCCTTTTTTTGTAAAGATTTAGTCCCGAAAAGTTGTTACCCCCGAAAAAAGTTGAACTTTTTTCGGGCCGACTGGTTTGTTGTTCATGTTTCATCATCTTCTTTGAACCTCCTTCAATTTTTTTGTTAAAAATCTATTGACAAAAACTACTCATCATTCTATTGTATAAATACCACCCACTGCGTCCGGCAGTCTCCAACGCCGGATGCATTTCCTTATGTTTTGATGTTGCAATTTTATTAATATTAGGAAAATCACCGTGGGCTGGCAGGAAAAACAAAACCATAATCCAAGCCGGGTCGTCAAACATCCGTTTTGCCCGTTCGACAAATTCTGCATATTTCTCAAAGGCGAATCTCCCGATGCGCTTCTGGAAGAAAGAACTTATCTGCGCAAACGCGTTGACGATCTTGGGTTTGCCATGGACTTCTCCAATTTCCAGATCAGGAAGCTTCAGACGCAAGTCAAGGAACTTGAGGATGAGAAAACTCATCTTGAAACCGAGCTGTCCGATGCGCTTCAAGACCCTTTTACCAAATATAAGAAGAAAGATCCCGCTGAGAGCACCGCCAAACGCGGAGCTCCGGTCGGACACGAAGGCCATTTTCGCCAGAAACCGGATGTCATAGACAAAACTATTGACGTTTATCTTGACCAGTGTCCGCTTTGCGAAAGCAAAAATATTTCCCCATGCAACCACACTACAGATCACATCCAGGAAGACTTTGAGGATGGCAAACTTACCGCGACTTGCTTTGTCCACTGCTATTACTGGTGTCCGGATTGCAAAAACGTTGTCCATGGCTGGGGAAAAAATGAAATTCCCAACGCATTCATCGGGCCTGATGCTAGGGCCAAAGCTTCGTTTCTCCGCCACGAAATCAAAAGTTCCTACAACGATGCACGACGGACATTGGAATGTTTCGGCAAGCTGACGCTGACCTCTGGCGCACTGGTTGGATTCGACAACTATATTACCAGGCAGGGGCAGCCGCTCTATGACGCTTTGAAACAATCTTTGCCTGGCACGTCGTTCATTCACGCCGATGAAACCGGCTGGAAGCGCGACTGGCTCTGGATTTTCACCAACCCGTTCATCTCTTTTTTTCATATTGACGAGAGCCGGGGTTCCAAGGTCGTTATTGATCATCTTGGTGAATTTTACAAAGGCATTCTTATTAGCGACTTTTACAACGCCTACCGGAACAAGATCGGAGCGTTCGCCAAACAGAAATGCTGTACGCACCTGCTCCGCGACGTCAAAAAGCTTCTCGACTCCGGCCTCAAAGAGAATCAGGATGCCGGGAACTTTCTTCTCGCGCTCAAAAAACTTCTTCAAGATGCCATTTTTCTGCATGATCAATACTCCATTCTGACCGCTGACGAATATCGTTCCGGCAGGAAAGACATCCTCAAACGGTTCCGTAAACTATACCGGCACTCGCCGCTGTCGCACCATGAATCAGACAATATCCGCAAGCGGCTGATAACCTTCAAAAACGAACTTTTCGTCTTCCTCAAATACCCGGCGATTGAGCCCACAAACAACCGCGCAGAGCAAGGGATCAGAAATTCCGTCCTGTTCCGAAAACTCATTTTCGGCAACATGACTTCACAAGGCAAAACAAACGTGGCACTGGCCATGACCATCATCAGAACTTCCATGCAACGGGCCTTTGATCCCATTGAAATACTCTGCTCTATCGCGACCAAAGGCGTGACACCGGAATTGTTGGAACGGTTCGGGCTCTCAGGCCCCATGCCGCAAGCGCCCTGATTCAGATATCTAATCGATGCACCGAAAAAGAATTTCCCCAAAGCATGACGAGAAGATGCACCTCCGGTTTTCATTCCGGCGGCATTCCTTGTGCTCTGGTTATTTTTCTTTGCATTATTCATTAACGAAATCTCTACTTCTTGTCGCGTCACTTCATTTGTTTTTATGGGGGCATAGCTAACGGAAAAACAAACCGGCCTGCTGGAAGATTTTTCCAGGCAACTTGCCGTCATTCGTCTTTCTGTTTTTTCAGCCATTTTCATTTTACCTCAACTTTTCTGGACTAAAGCTTTACCTTTTTTTAATGGTTTAGAATCTATACTTCATCTTGTTGCCAATAATTTTACCGGGGAAGCACAACTCTGGCGAATCATCAGTTCTCCATGGATAAGTATTTGTTCATCAGTAACTTTGCCACCGCCTTTGAGTTTTTTTATTAACTCGGCGGCCCGGGTTCCAATCAGTTGTCGAAGTTCAATCAGGATGCTGTAAGGATGCTGATTGTCCATATTGAATTGGTCGGTCTCCCCTAAAATTATCACGGAAAGTTCTTCTGGAATCCGGATATTTGCCGCCTTGAAATATTCCATGAACTCATTCGTCAGCGTACTGGAAAAAATCAGCGCGGTGGTGTCGGGGCAAATCGCAAAAGCGTGACGGATTTGTTCATGCGTCAGCGTTCTGAATTTTGCGGTGAAAACATGATTTTCCGGACGCAGCCGTCCGGATTTACGCAATTCATGAACAAATATTTTCTGACGTGCTGAAAAAATCGGAGCCGGATTATCCAGGTCGTAGAACATAATTTCAGAATGTCCAATATCGCGCAGAAACTTTACTGTTTTGCTGATCCCGGAGACGTAATCAAATGCAATACTCGGCACTCCCGCAACCTGGCGACTGATAGTAACCTGAGGAATTCCGTCGTTTCGCAATGACTCGATTATTGGATATACTTCAGAGCCTGGCCGTTCCCAGATAATCCCGTCGAACTTCAAATTCTCGTATTGTGAACGCAATTGGCTCAAGGTTACAGCATCTTTTTTTACTTCAAACTGGCACTGATGCGTATAAGCATAATCGGCAATTCCGGAAATTAACTTGCGGTCATAAATCTGCTCGGAAGCAGGAGCCATTATCACTAGAATTTTAGTCAGCCGGACCAGTTCCGGTGAACGTTCTTCCGGCGGCACAATGAAAGTGCCGCGTCCGTGCACTTTACTCAGCAAGCCTTCGTCGACCAAATTTTGTAAAGCTTTCCTGGCAGTGCTCCGCCCGATCCCATACATCCGTGACAACTCAGCCTCTGTTGAAATCGGAGCTGAATATGAAAGTTTTCCGCCAAGAATAGATTTGCGAAGGTCTTCCTCCAATTTGGAATAAGCCTTCAAATTCTGTATTGTACGGTTATTAATCATTGTTGTTTGCTATTGTTTATATAGTTGTTTGCTATTGTTTTTATTATACGTCATTCTCTGTATTCTGTCAATATCAAAAAGATCAGCTATAGCAAAAAATAATGAAAATAAATTTTAAAGGTTCACAAATCCTACATTCCTCGCGATGCCCATGGAGAATTGCGGGCAAAGTTCGCATTAGAGATCATCCAAGTCCTGCATCTTCACCATCCACTCGTATCTCCGGCTCTATATCAATCGCCTTCCCAATAAGAGCAAAATCATTCCACTTTTGCACGAATATCGCGGCATAGTTCGATTGCCTGCAATGAACTTTCCGGCGGACAGCGCGGAGATTGAGTGCGCGTGGTGATGATATCAGCAAAATGCTTTAGTTCCTCGCAATAACCGTCGCCGGTAACGGTGACCGCTTGCGAGCCATCGTCTGTACCAGCATGAACCACATCGGGTTGAAGCGTGCAGAAGCGCAGGCTGCCGCGTTCAAATGTTGCTGCGTATTCCGCTACAAATGCCGTATTGCGATGCAGGAAACCGCCTTTGATACTGATCGCAGCTTCGTGATTATATTGCAACGCCACTTCCCAGTATTCGTCACAATGCAGGTTGACCTTGACATCCGCCGGTGCGCCAAAACAATAGTTGACAAAATCCAGGTCATGGATCAGCAGGTCTAACAGCGAACCGCCGCAGGTTTTCTTGATTTTCGGGTTCTGCCAGACGCCCCAGGTCGGTTCGCCGCCCATCCGAGATGTGGTCAGCCAGCGCAATTTGCCGTAACGTTCGTCGCGGATGCATTGTGCCAGAAATTCATACTGCGGCGCGAACCGGATACAATGCGCCACCATCAGAAGCCGCTTTTTCTCTTCAGTCAGTTTTATCAGTTCCCGGCATTGTTCGATTTTCGGACAGAATGGTTTCTCCAGCAATACGTCTAACTCGAGATTCAAAGCTTTTTTCGTCAGGTTGTAGTGCAGGAACAGCGGTACGCAAATCACCACTGCATCGGGCTGAACCGTGTTCACGCATTCTTCCAGTGTCTTGAATACCGGAGTCTGTCTGAGCCGTTCCACTGGCAAGTCCAACGCCCCCTGATTGCCGGTATTCGCGATTCCGGCGAAAATATCTCCGCTGCGATTGTCAATGATTCCGCACAGTTCCAGAATTCCGGAATTGATGATGTTTTTTGCATGGACCACGCCCATGAATCCAAACCCGATCACCGCTATTCTTTTCATAAAAATGTTACCCCTGCGTTATTTATAAGAATTTCAATACATCAAAATGAGTACAATCGTGAAATGCCATTTCGCCAGCAACCCGCGCAGCCGAACTGCTTAATTCCCGTCCCCTGACGACATCGCCGCGCGGTTTTGCATCATATTTGAAAGCTGTGCCGTAATTCTGCCGGGCTAGGTTGAACCGCCACTCGTCGCCGGA
>CAIKZE010000436.1 GCA_903831825.1 uncultured Lentisphaeria bacterium
GGCGGCTCGCCGGGCGTGATCCAACGGCGAGGCGTTGGTCGCCAAAGGCGAAATGCATAAAGCCGCTGCGGAGAGCGGCGTTCCCGGGCTTTCCTTCACTCCCTTCATGTTCTTCATGGTGAGACTGTATTTGCTTATTTTTGTGTTTTTTCGTGCTTTTCGTGGTTAAAGTGTATTTAACTGTTTCTTTTGGTTGCGGCTATGCCGCGCTATGCCTTTTGTGGTAAAAGGAGGATTCCACGCCTTCGGCGGGTAAATCTCTGTGGTTATTAAAGTCCCGGCGCAGCCGGTTAAGTTCATAGTTATGGGGCATCTGTCTGTACCGGATACGTTACCGCATCAACGCTTGATTATATTCTTTCAGATTGTATTGTATTCCGGAACGGAGGTTTACTTATATTATGAAAAAGCTAATTATAATAATGTTCGCGTTGATTGGGTGCTTGTTGATTCAGGGTTGCAATTCAACTCCCAAGGATGAGAAAAATTCGCCGTTCACTACCGGCAATGTTCAGCTTTCGCTAAAACAGGGAGTTACGACTCAGGCGGAAGTGCTGGAAAAGTTCGGTTCTCCCAATATGGCGGTCGTTGACTCGTCCGGCGATGACGTGTGGACTTACCAGAAATACGCAACCGTCACTCAATCATCCGGACAGAGCGGGTATTTCTGGCTGGTGATCGTCGGCGGCAGCACCGGCACTTCCGGCCTGGAGCAGACGCAGAAGACCATGACCTTGATCATCAAGTTTGATAAGGATAGAAAAATCAAAGAATTCAAAAGCATGTCTTCCAACTTTTAAGATATCCGGAGTTTTACTGATATGAATTTTTTTCCATTGCTGTTTATCGTTTTATGTTCGCTGTCCATGCTGACCGGCTGCAATATGGCGGCGCCGGCGCCGCAGAAAACCAGTCTTGAACTTCAGGCGATCCAGGCCAGGGAATTCGAGACCGACAAGAAAACCGCGTTTAATTCTACAATGTCGGTTTTTCAGGATCTCGGCTACATCGTTAATTCCGCCAGCTATGAAACCGGATTCATCACCGCGCAAAGCCCGGTAAAAACCGGCGCCGATCTGTGGGGCATGCATGTTCCCGATGGCATTATGAAGTCCACTAAAGCCACGGCGTTTGTTGAGGAAATCAGGCCGGGACATGCCAAAGTCAGGCTGAATTTTGTAAATATGGTTGAACAAACTCAGAATGAAGGTCAGAGAATTGTGGAAGATACCGCGGTCGAACAGCCCGAAGCATATCAGAATGCTTTTACGAAAATACAGGAAGCCATCTTTATCCGTTCCGCAACCAAATAATTATTAACGGCGGTGATTGGGTAAGCATCTGTTCAGATCGGGATTTGTCCACTTTATTTTTATTTTTTGTGCTTATATTAATCAATTTACTTGTTATTATGCTTCTTATTCAAATATTTTTCGACTAAACTTTTTAAAATAAAATTTTACTGATCATTGATCATTCACATCAGTCGAACGATACTATGTTTTTCAAGTAGGCCAGTTTCGCCGAAACTGGCTCAAGAGGCGGTTTTGGCAAAACCGCCATACTCAAGCCGGTCAGGCGATCACTCCAGAGGCGGACAAGCCAGCGCACCCAGGATGTTTTTCTAACCCGATATGAACTCATTTCAACACCCAATATCCAACACTCAATTTTCAACCGAAGAAGGACTGGATCAAACTTGGACATTGGATATTCTCCCGCTCCGGCGGGATCCCGCGGCTGCGGGACGACTATTGGATATTCAGTTCAAAATTCCTTGATCATTCATATTAGTTGAACGATTAAAGTAGGCCAGTTTCGCCGAAACTGGCTCAAGAGGCGGTTTTGGCAAAACCGCTATACTCAAGCCGGTCAGGCGACCGGCGCTCCCAGGATGTTTTTTCCCGCTGACTATGCGATATTTTTTACACCGTTTAAATTAACTTTAGTTACTGATTATTAATGATTTAGATGAATTTGTGTTGACAAATTTACTATATGTAAAAGGACACAGTAGTCCGAATAATACAGAAGATGAAAGACAAAAGTAAAAAGATAAAAGTAAAAATAATACAACCGAAGACAGAAGATAAAAGACAAATTCAAAAAAAATTTAAAAAAGGATTTCTCTGTGTCTCTGTGTCCCGCGTCTGCGGGATTAAAAAGGATTTCAGAGGAGCCAGAGAATTAAGGCAAAACTTAAAAATGGAGACCGAAAAATGTCGAAACTGAAGTATGATGAGAGTTTTCCGGCACAGGCGGAGGAATATGCGTCCAAAGGCATGCGCGATATTCAAATCGCGCGGGAGTTGGGGATTTCCAGGGATACGTTCTATGATTATCTGCGGAAATACCCGGAATTCGCGGATGCCGTCGCACACGGGCGGCAGTATGCCGACGACAAAGTCGAGGAAAGCGGGATATGGCGGATGCTGGGCTACAGCCGGGCCGCCACCGTCAAAGATGTCCGGGGACACGAAATCAAAACCGAACGGCAGCTTCCGCCCGATGTTTCAGCCATCATCCGCTGGCTGGAACGGCATAAGCATTACGCGGACTGTCAGGAAGATCCGGCGGAAGCGGAGCCGGACAGCAGCGCGGACGGCGGCAAATATGACGCGGAATTTCTGGAGGACGCCGAACGTTACGCCGCCGAAGGGTATCCGGATCTGGTGATTGCCCGCCGGCTGCGCATCGCGTCATCAACCTTCTACAGTTACAGGAAACAGTATCCGGTATTCAAAGCGGCGCTGGAACGCGGCAAAGGGGAGTGCCACGACCGGATACGGCAGAAGCTGCTGGATCTGGCGCTGGGCAGATGCACCGTCACCACCGGCGTCAGCCGGGACGGAAACCTCCGCAAAACCACCGAACGCCAGTTGCCGCCCAATGTAAAAGCCATCAGGTACTGGCTGGCGGGCGACTGCCCATCCGATAATGCTGGCCGCATGGGCAAAACGGCCAAGAGAGAAGTCAGAAGTCAGGAGCCAAGAGTCAGCATGGGAGCCATGAAATCAGAAGATAAGTACTGGCTGGAAACAGCCAATAGAGAAGTCAGAAGTCAGGAGCCAGGAGTCAGCATGGGAGCCATGAAATCAGAAGATCGAAATCAAAAACTCTCTGCTCAAGGACTCTCCAAATTGTCGGGGTGCGGACGGTTGGCCAGTCAATCATGCCCGTCGCATGGGCGGGGAACAATGGAAGACTCCTCCGCTCAAGGACTCTCCGAATTGTCGGGGTGCGGACGGGGGGCCGGTTCATTATGCTCGCCGCATGGGCGGGGAACACTGGAAAACTCCTCCGCTCAAGGACTCTCCGAATTGTCGGGGTGCGGACGGGGGGCCGGTCTATCACGCTCGCCGCATGGGCAGGAAACATTGGAAGACTCCTCCGCTCAAGGACTCTCCGAATTGTCGGAGTGCGGACGGTTGTCCGGTCTATCATGCCCGCCGCATGGGCGGGGAACAATTGCCGGAAAGGACTTTGATAAGCGTTTTGCCGGAATGTCGCGGAAAGAACGTCAGCGGCTGCTGAAGCTCCGGCGGAGCGATACATATTGTAGCGCCGGATTTAGTCCGGTGAACGATGATAATTAAATCGTATAGGAAATTGTATTTTAACAGGGATATACAGGATAAGAAAAACTGTTTCACCATGAAGAACATGAAGGTAATGAAGAGAGATTATTTTAAAACTAGGATTTCATGTTCTTCATGGTGAAACGTATTTGTTCTTTTCGTGCCTTTCGTGTGTTTCGTGGTAAAAAACGGATTTCTCCGTGTCTCTGTGTCTCTGTGGTTATAAAGTTCCGGCACAGCCGGTTAAGGATCGAGCCGTAAATAAAATCACTTTTAATGGGCTACATATCTCTGATATCTGTTCTATCGCCCATCATTAATCACTGTTAAAAATCTTCATATCAAACGAATTGCGGCACTTGAA
>CAIKZE010000437.1 GCA_903831825.1 uncultured Lentisphaeria bacterium
GATTTTAAACCTTCCCATACTTCCCATACTTCCCATACTTCCCATACTTCCCATACTTCCCATACTTCCCATACTTCCCATACTTCCCATACTTCCCATACTTCCCATACTTCCCATACTTCCCATTATACAAAACGCCGTCACTCTCAAATAATTCTCAAAATCGGCAAATTTATGCTTTACAATAAAAAAAATAAATGTAGTTTTAATTATCAGAAAATTAAGGAGACATTGCCATGAGCAGATTCATATTCGCATTATTGACGGTTTTGCTTGCCGGATGCAGTATTTTTCCGAAACCGGAGGGGACAGCGGTCAACTATTTTGACATTCAGCCGCCACCGATGATAGCTCAAACCGGAACCGCGCCGAAAATCATGATACTGCCGTTTCAGGCGGAAAGCACTTACGGCTCCCGGATGGTCTTCAAAGTTAATGAGCATCAGGTGAAGTTTGATGAGTTCAACCGCTGGGCCGCGCCGCCGGACGAAATGGTGCGGGCTTTGCTGTCAACTTATTTCAGCGGAAACAAGGAGCAGGGCGGACAGCCGGAGTTTACCATTGAGGGCGACATCCTTAAGTTCTGTTGCGATCTGCCGGATAAAACGGTTACAGTCACTATTGCAGTCATCTGCCGGGAATATCCGTCGCAGCGGATTGCCTGGCGTGAAGTATTTACCCGGAACGTAAAGATTGAGCAGGAAACCGCCGGCGCTTTCGCCGCCGCCGCATCCAGGGGTACCGTCGAAATCGCCGAAGCCATCCGCGGCAGATTGACCGCGGCCAAGTAAACAGCATACCGGAAAGTAATTGCCGTCAATGATGAAAATCGAAAAGAACAACCAGGTCATCAGAATATCCGGCTTGATTCCCGGCATGGACATCAGCGGGGTCAGCGGTATTTTCAATGACCTTAAATCCCAGCTTAAAGACACCGTGCGGGTGGAATTGGATTTGGACGGCCTGCCTGCATCCGATCCGGGCATCCTTGTATTACTGAAAAGCATAGTAACGCTTTCCGCGGAGAAAAGGTTCTCGATAGGCTTGCTCAATCTAAGTGGCGAGTTGCAGGCCGCGCTGGAAAAATCCGGTATCGGCAAAGACGGCATTTACACCGACATTGGCGCGAAAAGCAAAGCGCCAACCTCAATATTTCTCTCGCTGGGCAGCGCCGCCTATAAATTCTGCAGCGACACTAAAAGCATCGTCGGTTTCTCCGGCAGTGTTTTGATCGTTATTTACAAGATGATTAAAAATCCGCGCAAGATACCGTTCCAGGAAACCCTTTACTACATTGACAAGACCGGGGTTGACGCCGTGCCGATTGTCTCGCTGATCTGTTTCCTGATGGGCATGATCCTGGGATTTCAAGGTATAAGCCAGATGAAACGGTTCGGCATTGACATCTATGTGGCCGATCTGGTCGGGCTGGGAATCGTCCGCGAACTCGGTCCGCTGATGGTTGCCATGATCTGCACCGGCCGCGCCGGTTCGGCGTTCGCCGCGGAAATCGGCACCATGAAAGTGTCCGAGGAAATCGACGCATTGACTACGATGGGGATCAAACCGGAGCGTATTCTGGTGATGCCGAAAATAATGGCGCTGCTCATCTCCATGCCGCTGCTGACGATTATCGGCGACATCATCGGCATCATCGGCGGAACCGTGGTGGCGCTGCTGGCCAGCGATATGACTTTTTCCGCGTTTTACGGGCGCACTTTACAGGCGATAGAGCCGGCCAATGTGTTTGAAAGCCTGCTGAAAAGCATCGTTTTTGCGGTACTGATCGCCAGCGTCGGCTGTCTGCGCGGCATGGAAGCGCAGAATGACGCCAAAGGCGTCGGGCGCGCAACGACTTCATCGGTGGTAAGCGGAATATTCCTGATTGTCATTGCGGACGCGCTCATCACGTTCATTTATCCTTTACTTGTATTTTATATTACGGGGATGCCATATTAAAATGAATGACGCCAATGAAAATGTTATTGAAGTAACCGGCTTGACCGTCGGCTATGACGATTATGTCATTCTGAAGGATTTGAATTTCTCAGTCCGCCGGGAAGAAATCTTTGTTATCCTCGGCGGGTCCGGCTGCGGCAAAAGTTCCACCTTGAAACACATGATCGGCTTGAGCAAGCCGCTGAAAGGCGACATCCGGATCAAGGGCCGCAGCATCGTTGACGCGACGGAAGAGGAACGGGACCAGTTGACCCTTGAATTCGGAGTGCTGTATCAGTCCGGAGCCTTGTTCAGTTCGCTGACCCTGGAGGAAAATATTTCCTTGCCCCTGAAAGAATTTACCGATTATTCGCCGGAAATGATTTCGGCTGTAGCCAAATATAAACTGAGTCTGGTCGGGCTGGAAGCGTTTGCGGATTTCATGCCGTCCGAGATCAGCGGGGGGATGAAAAAGCGAGCGGGACTGGCCAGGGCGATGGCGCTGGACCCTGAAATCCTGTTTTTCGATGAACCGTCCGCCGGCCTGGACCCGATTTCTTCAGCCGAGTTGGACAAGCTGATTCTGGAGCTGCGCAAAACCATGAAAACCACTATGGTAATCGTCACGCATGAACTGGACAGTATTTACAGCGTGGCGGACCGGGTGATTATCCTGGATAAGGCAATTCAAGGGATTGTGGAGGAAGGTGATCCGCGCTATCTGCGCGATCACAGCGCCAATAAATGGGTCAGAGATTTTTTAAACCGCTTATCAATGAGAGGATAAATACTATGAGCAATATCGCCAATAAGTACAAAGTCGGGATCTTCGTGGCAATCGGATTGCTTCTGATCGTGATCTCCCTGCTGCTGCTCGGAGCACTGGAATATTTCGCGCCGAAATACAAAGCCTATACGGTAATAACCCAGTCGGTGCAGGGACTGGAACCGGGGGCCAAGGTCAAATACAGCGGCGTAACCATCGGCAAAGTCACTGAGATCAACATCGGATTCAAGCAAAAGGACATTTACGTTTACATGGAGTTTCCGATGAAAAAAAGGGACCCGGCTTACAAGCATCTCTCGCCCGGCGAATACAGGACAAGGTTAGGTGAGGATTTCAGACAATATATCAAAGACGGGATGCGCGGAAAGCTTGCGCTGGAAGGGATTACCGGCAGTTTATATATCGAACTCAAGTTTTATGATCCGCAGTTATTTCCTGCCGCCAGCGGTACCGAGTATCATCCGATCGAGAAAGATATGCTGTATGTGCCGTCCATTCCCATGGTTGAAATCGCTTCCATCATGGATAACATCGAAAAAGCGGTAAGTAAACTGGCCACGCTGAATTATGACCAGACCTTAGCTGATTTGAATAAAGTTCTGACTTCAACAAGCCGGATACTTAATGACGAAGACCTCAAGTCAAGCCTGAAAGACATCAAAGTCACTGCGGCGGAATTGAAAAGTATCGTCGAGAAAGTCAATAAATCGCTTACCGAAAGTAAGATGAACGATACTGTCCAAAACCTGAACCAGACGCTTAACCGGATCGGCAATCTGGCCGATTTAATGCAAACCGAAGTTCAGAAATCCGAGATTCCGCAGACCACGGAAACCGCCAGGAATTTCATGAATTCTTCGGAATATAAATTCACGGTGCTGCGCAATGATCTGCTGACGGCGACCAAGCAACTGGACAATACGCTCGACGCCTTTAAAATGCTGGCGTTGTATCTGGAACAGAATCCCGGTTCGCTGATCAGCGGCAAACAGGGAAAACCTGTAGTCAAACCATAATAGAGGAGCGGATGGCTACCATAAAAAAAGCCGCACTCTTTAAGGGAGTGCAGCTTTTGTAATAACTTATCAGTAGACGGAATTACCAGCGGCTTTCGCCTCTGTCATCTCTGCGTCCGCCGCCTCTGTCATCTCTGCGTCCGCCTCTGTCACCGCCTCTGTCGCCGCCGCCTCTGAACGGACGGTCGCCGCCTCTATCGCCGCCGCCTCTGAACGGACGGTCGCCGGGAGCTTTTTCTTCGCGGGGACGGGCTTCGTTTGCAACAATGGTACGTCCGCCGAATTCGGTGTTGTTGAGCTTTTCGATAGCTGCTTTTGCTTCGGCATCCTGAGCCATTTCGACAAAGCCGAAGCCTTTGGACCTTCCGGTGAATTTGTCATTAATGATTCTAGCTGAAGTAACCTGACCGAAAGCGCCAAACGCTTCTTCCAATTCGCCTTCACTCAACGTATAAGGCAGATTCCCGACGTAGATGTTCATTTTTTCTTAATCCCTCACTACTTGTGACTCTAGTTCTGTTTAAAAACGTCTTTTGCTGTCCCCGACTATCAGATTTTTGCTAATCCTTACTTTAACTTTTTCTGATTCTTACCCTCAACTGCGATAAATTAAACGGACAGTCATGGGACAACATAACGCTGTGACTCCGTAAATCGTCCTGCAGTTCTGTCATAACTCCTATACGTTTGAAGTTATTTTCAATCATTTACAAAAAAATGTTGAATAAGAGTAGCATAGCAAAAAAAAATGTCAAATTCAATGGCTGAACTAACTTTTTTTAATAATATTTACATTTTTTTGCGTTTTACGGCTGAATATTATGCTGATTTCGGTAAATCATTAATAATTTGCGGCAGAACCTGCCTCGCCAAAGATGTCGAAAAGCGTCGTATTGACCGGTTCGTGTCGGCCTTCCTGAATAAATCCCGGCAGCGCCACAGGCGACAAATACACTCCGGGCGGCAATTTGTTGTCCAGCATGCTTAGCATAATATCATGCAGTTTCTTCAAATACAGATTACCGAGGTGTCCGCCGTACTCAAAGAATACAATTCTGTCGGTAAAAGTATTTTTCAGCCAGACCCGGTCGGCGTCGCTTTCCAGGAAGTCATTCAGGGAATGAATAACCCTGACGTGCGAGTTTGCCGCCAGTTGCGATCCAATTGCAGTCAGGCTGGATTGGCGGTCCAGTTCATCCGCGGTAACCTGCCGCTGCCACTTTTCCGAATAATATTTTATGGCGAAAGTGTTCAAATACTTACTGAATGAATAATCAACCAGTTCATGATACAGCGCCGTCCGGTTGCCCCAACTGTAAGGCGTTTTAAGAATACCCAGGTTCTGGCGGTGATGAATCGAAACAATCATTTCGTCAAGAGTCTGCTTAAAGCTGTATCCGACCAATACTCTGGACTCGTTTTCATCCAGGCTGACTTTGTAGCGGTCATCACATTCAGCAGTGGAGCCTTTTTTGCCATTTGTTGCGGCATCATTGGACTCGACATAATCTTCCCATGGGTATTTAAGCCTGATCATCAGCATAAATTTGCCGGCCGCATTCATTATATGCTCAAATTGCTGCTTGTCATCGCCCCATTTGCGGATATTGTCATAATATGCGTCAAGCTCGCTCAACCCGTATTTCAGATTAACCGGCGGATTGATGGCAACATAACGGTCTATGCCCAATTTATCTTCGGACATTTCCATTTGAGCGACAAACAGCGTGTGCAGCGCGCCCATGGACAACCCGACCATTACTTTGCGCTCAGGTTTCAATTCTTTGTTTATGGTCAGATCTTCAAGTATTTTGCTGACAGCGTTCCGGACGTCCGCGGCATCAACCGGGGTATAGCCCGGCACCAGTACCGAGGAGGCTGATTCCATGAACTCCCAGTTCATGCAACTGCTCATAGTCACCACCGAATAACCATGGTCATACAGGACTTCCGCCATCGCCCCCACGGTACTGCTGGTGCAATGTCCGCCTAAGCCGGGCAGAACAATCGCCAGCGGGGCATCTTTTTTATCCTGATACCAGACTTTATAATCCATTGCCGGTTTATCAGCGTTAATCTTTACCGAACGGACTGAACCCTGGTTCGGGAAGTCGCTGTTCCACCAGGCTAGATCAACCCACAATGAAACTCCATCTTTCTGCATATTGAACATTGCCACTCTGAGAGTATCAGTTGCTACTCCCTGCGAACAATAGCCATCCATGCGGATGACATCATTGCCGAATTGCGACAGCAGCGGAGAAGCAGGAGGCTTGACGGGGGTTTGCGGCGCGGTTGTTGTCGCCTTAGCAGACGGAACAGTATCTTTCGCTGCCAGTTTTTTATCGGCGGTTGCGGGCTTGGCTTCCGTCTTTTGATCTTTAGTTTCCGGGCTCTGCTGCTGGACCGGGCTCCAGTCCGTCAAGGTCAATTCCCGTTTGATGCCGCCTAAATTTTTAAACAGTTGATACGGGTCGTAATTTGCCAGCGTCAGCCGCTCGTAATCCGCATACTGCCTGGTTCCGAGATTCAAGTAAGTAAAAGATTGTCCGAAATAAATATATGACTTGGGGTCGAACGCATAATCGAAGATTTTGCCGACGCCATCGCGCATATTCAACGGTCCGGGGCCGGGCAGGAACAAATAGCATCCGTTCCCGATACCCCAGCAATAGAACGCCTTGCCGAAATCATCGTCCTGACGCCGCAATCCGAACCACGGGTCTGCAACTTCAAAGAACCCTGCCACGCCGAGGGTGGTATTGGAGAGGAATCGCAAAAATTCAATCCCCCCGCCGCCAAACTTAGCTTCACAGAAGCAACTGAACATCCGCACCGGAAATCCAAGATTATCAGTGAAGCGGTTGATCGCATCAATCCCCGGACGCGGAACGATTGAACCATAAAATGAGCCGATCGGACGAAAAATCCAGCGGATAAAAAAGTGGTTTATGCTGTACATGGTACGGTTAAAACCTTCAATCGAGTCCCGACCAGTCAGTTTTTCGGATAAATCCAAAGGTTTATTTACTGCGGCAGTTTCAGTTTTGCCTGTTTCTCCCGCCGTCTGAACGGCTGATGGTTTATTATCAGCGGCAGCGGAAACCGTTTTCTTCTCATTCTTCCCCGCGGATGTTTGAGTTTTCCCGGCAGCTTGCGGTTCCGCGGGTTTTACCGTAGCGGAATTTGCCTGTTTCTCGATGTTATTCTGGACAGGCGGCACCGGCCGGGAATCAGGATCCGGCGAAGGGGCAGACGCACATCCGGCAAGCAGCAGCGCCGCTACAAAAAATATTAAATTTTTATCAATACGCACAAGTCTATTCCTTAAAACATGCAAAGATGCTTATTAAAAGTAACACCATAAACGCATAAGACAAGCTCAAAAATTTTATGACAACCCAAATTAATCAAAAATCAATACATTCCTGAAGTTTATTTCCCAGGAGTTTTATCCTCATGGCTAATGATTGATTCAACCTTTTTAAAGATTGTTTGGACATCACCAACCTTCCCGCAGTCGCGAGAGACACCCGCGTGACGCAAAGCTTTTATGGGTTTTATGGAAGCTCCCCGGATTTTGGACACCCACGTGGCAGAACATTTCCGAGACTTTGGAGCGCCGTTGAGCGGAACGGTGTTCCGCAATGGAGGGTTGTGCTCTGTCACAACCGCCCGACTCCGAGACTTTGGAGCGCCGTTGAGCGGAAGTTTCAGCGGATTTTCCGGCGACAATCCCAGTCTTCCCGGTCTTCCCAGTCTTCCCAGTCTTCCCATCGCCTTCCGGCAACTCCGAGACTCTGGAGTGCCGTTGAGCGGAACGGTGTTCCGCAATGGAGGGTTGTGCTCTGTCACAACCGCCCGACTCCGAGACTCTGGAGTGCCGTTGAGCGGAACGGTGTTCCGCAATGGAGGGTTGTACTCTGTCACAACCGCTCGACTCCGAGACTCTGGAGTGCCGTTGAGCAGAACTGTTTTGCCATGCGCCAGCAGAACAGGCCGGGCAACCGCCCGTCCCAGTCTTCCCATCGCCTTCCGGCAACTCCGAGACTCTGGAGTGCCGCTGAGCAGGCGTGTTGTCGTTTTTCTCAGTTTTCCGCCCATATGCCTCATAGGTCCCATACGCCCCATTGTCTTTCAAGATTTCCGAGCGATTAGAGCGCTCTTGAGCATAACTGTTTTGCCATGCGTCAGCAGGACAAAACGGACAACCGCCCGTTTCCGAGATATTAGAGAGCACTTGAGCATAACTGTTTTGCCATGCGCCAGAACAATAAAACCCGGATGCAACAGACCGGGCAACCGTCCATCCCATTATTCTCATAACTCCCGTCTCCTGAATTCCGTCTTAGTTAAGTTAAATCTTTACCGATTTTATTTGTTCCCGTCACCATAAAAAACATGCGTCTGTCTACATATATAGCAAAAATGTCACTGCAAAAGGAGCAAAGCATTTATATACAGTCAATTACATCCACCAAAACAGATATTTGAAATGGCAGTTTTTTTCCCAAACGCAGCCGCGCGAGGGCTGTAGGCCCGGTACATTTTGTAAGGATGGACTTTAGTCCGTCCAAGCGCAACTCCCCATCCATTGTAGAGCTATAGGCTCGGAACATATGCACCGTTCCTATGGAACTCGAACTTCGGGTGGATCCCCGACAACGGACTGAAGTCCGTTGCTACAACATGGACCGCTCCGCCGGAGCTATAGAGCCGCAGACTCAATCCATTTTGTCATGTATCGCGCCGCCGGAGCTTATTGGGGTTGTTGGGCTTAATTTTGTCAGACTTTATAATAGCTCCTACCACACAAAAAGAGTCAACTATCTTTTGTAACATAGCAGTTTTTCGTGCATTTCTTGATTCCTTGCTTCTATGAGGTAAATTAGGAGTATGTAAGAGGTTCAACGTCCGGCGTAAATGCAAAATTCAATAGGAGCAAAATGCAAATAAAACAATTAATCATGATTTTAGTTCTGTTCACCAGCTTAAATATATTTGCAGAAGACATGGTGAAATATTTAAAGGATACGGAGAAAATGGCTCAAGAGGGAAAAAATCAGGAAGCATTAAAACGATTTATTTGGCTTTATGACCATGCCTTAGAGCATAATCCGGCATTTTATGGCGCACGTCTCTCATATTTGTTGAGTGATTGGAAAACTCTTGCGGACAAATATCCTCCAGCGCTGAAAGCCTTACAAGAGGTTCGCGACAGGGAAACTGAACTTCTTAAAAATGGAAAAGGAATATACGAGACATTTAATGAGGTTAAGGCTATTAATAGGGAATTGATGGAAGAAGAAAAATCTATCGAATTGTTCGAGTTTCTTGATAACAAATATCCCGAGTTGGCAAAAGAATGTTGGGATTATGTCGGCAGTGAAATAATTGCGGCAAAAAAATTTGATTTAGTCAGAAAATATCTATCCGATCCTACAAAGAAATTTAATGAAATCGTCTTGAACTATAAAACCAATGTGTTGCGTCACGAAAAATCAAGAGATGCAGACTATAAAAAATTCAATGAAGACGACTTCGTACACGAAGTTTTGGATCTAATAACTACTACAACAGAAGTGGTTAAGGATAAAAAAATGGCAGAAGAATTTCGAAAAAAGGCATTCGAAATACTTCCGGACCCGCGTTTAAAGCAGTAAATATAACAACGATTGGTAAGTTGTAGTGATACCCCTGAAAAATGAAGGTATTTCAAGATGTTCTTTTCGGCATAAAACTATAAAACTTTTGGGAGCAAAATGCAGATGAAACGATTAATCATGATTTTGGTTCTATTCGCAAGCTTAAATATATTTGCGGAAGACATGATGAAATATTTAAAGGATACGGAGAAATTAGCTCAAGATGGGAAGAATGAGGAAGCATTAACGCGATTTATTTGGCTTTATGACCATGCCTTAGAACATGATCCTGCATTTTATGGGGTACGTCTCTCATATTTATTGGCAGATTGGAAAGCTCTTGCGGATAAATATCCTCCCGCGCTGAAAGCTTTACAAGATGTTCGTGACAGGGAAACTGAACTTCTTAAAAACGGGAAAGGAATATATGAGACATTTTACGAGGTCGTGTCTATTAACAGGGTATTGCTGGAAGAAGAAAAATCCATTGAATTATTTGTGTTTATCGACAATAAAGATCCGGAGCTGGCAAAACGTTGTTGGAATTATATTGCCAGCAAGATGATTGCGGCAAAAAAAATCGATCTGATCAGAAAATATGAACCTGATCTGATGAAGAAATTTAAGGAAATCGTCTTTACCTATAAAAGCAATGTTTTGCGTTGCGAAACATTTGAAAATAGAGACGTCTTTAAAAAATTCAATGAAAATGATTTCGTGAATGAAACTTTGGAGCTAATCAGTACAACAGAAGCGATTGATAAAAAAATGGCAGAAGAGATTCGGAAAAAGGCATTCGAAATACTCCCGGATCCTCGTTTAAAGCAGTAATCACGGCAACCAACGACGGCAAAAGCTATTTTTATCTGCTTCCGTCGTCTGAATCAAAAGCGGCGCAGGGTCGCCGCAGTCCAATCCTCCTGCGGCGGACAAGAGATTACTACGCAATCATAAACAAGTTCTATACAATGATATTGGATTTCCAATAATTTCTGAATTTTTGCAAAAAAAATGCCGGAACTGAATCCGGCATTTTTTCATATAAGCTGAATATTACTATTAGCTTAAGGTAATCGCATCGCAGGGGCATTCGCCGACGCATGCGCCGCAATCGACGCAATCGCCTTCGCTGACAACGGCAGCGCCGTTATCCATCGCGATAGCTTCGGTCGGACATACGCCGACACAGGTTTCGCAACCAGTGCAAGTATCCTTATCAATCTTAGCAGCCATTTTGAATCTCCTTGGTTATAAATTTAAAGCTAACTGCAAAATAGTCTTGTTTTATAAGTTACTCCCAAAAGCGCTTTTTTTCAAGAGCTGAAGGGACTGAAAAGTGACTATTTTTTACCGTAAGAGGACAAAAATAAATGCACTTCACCATGAAGAACATGAAGATAATGAAGAAAAATTATTTTGGGGTCTCCACTGGAATTTATGGGTAAAAACGAATATCCAATATCCAACACGGAATATCCAACTGAATGAAGGAAAGGCAAAAGACAAACAGAAAAGAGCAAGAGCGATGGGCATGTTTCAAAAGGTAGTTGACACTTTTATGCCATAACGCTCTGATAAAATAAAGTAAAACAGTCAAAACAAGCTCCGGCGGAGCGATACATATTGTAGCGCCGGACTTTAGTCCGGTGAACGATGATAATTAAAATTTGGAGTTCCGTAGGAACGAAACATCTAAGGATTGA
>CAIKZE010000438.1 GCA_903831825.1 uncultured Lentisphaeria bacterium
ATGTTCTCCGGTGCAGAAACTCATGTTTCAATCCACGCCCCCCCTGCGAGGAGCGACCCGGTTATCAGAAGTGACTACCGAACGGAGCATGTGTTTCAATCCACGCCCCCCCTGCGAGGAGCGACCCTCAAAGTATAACTCTTTAATAATCAAAAGTCAATATACATGTTTTCGCGAACCCTGTCATAAGTAAGACTAAATGCAGGGTTAAAAGAGGGATGGCTTGTTGTAATATGCTTGAATTAAAGTAATTATACAATTTGCGAATCTCTTGCTCAGCATTAGTATCACTTATAGTTCGCGCTATACGATAAGTGGTCCTTCAAAATCAATGGAAGGCTTAATTCCGATGTGTTCGACATGTCCTTGCCAGTTGTTTCCGAGGGTATAAAAACGCAGGCTGTCTTCATTTGTGTTAATTTCTTTGATAAGGTTATTTCTAAATATAGCGAACTGAGAAAAGTCCAAATTACACTCGAATACCGAATTTTGCACTCTTTGTCCGTAATTCTTGCAGAATTTGGCAACCCGTCGAAGCCGCTTGCGCCCGGCTGGCGAGGTTGTGGAAACGTCATAACTAACGAGTATCAGCATTATCACCTCCAGATAAACGGCGGGTATGCGTCTATATCTCCGCGAATAAACCTTGCCAATAAAAGCGATTGCACAAAAGGAATAAGCCCTACGGATATTTTTTCGTTCAGGTAGGGATGCATAATTTCATCTCTCTTTCTCTCCTGATACGCCACCAATATTTTTTTGCGGGCGTTATCGTCCATAGTTACTGCTCCGGACTCGGAAGTTTTGAACTCTCCGGCGGCAATTTGGCGCAGATTAATCATTGAAAGCGCCAGCCGGTCAGCGATAAACGAACGCATTTCCTCCATGATATCCAGCGCCAGACTGTCTCTGCCCGGACGGTCGCGGTGTAAAAATCCTACCGCTGGATCGAGGCCGACACTTTCCAGCGCAGACGAAACATCGTGAGCAAGCAAGGTATAAAGAAAAGACAATAAGGCGTTGACTTTATCCAGCGGCGGCCTTCTGTTGCGGCAACTGAACATGAAATCTTCTTTCTGGGCAGTTATCAAGTTATCAAACACAGAAAAATAATCTCCAGCGGAATCGCCTTCAATGCCGCGTAATTCATCCAATGCCATTGCGCGTTTCAGCCGGTCAAATGTTTTTTCGAGCCGCCCGCTTACATTTCTTACCGGCTCATCCAGATCACTGCCATGATCCCGGAGAAAGCGCTGCAGAACGGTTCTGGAATTGGCAATTTTTCCAATAAGGCATGATCTGGCGACAGAGGCGGAAATAATTTCATCATCAGCCATACGGAACTGTTGACGACGGAGGAGGACATTGCCGGAGACCTCGCCTTTTATCCTGGCCAGGAATCTGCCATTTTCAGTGAGAAATGAAAGCCCGACATCTTTTTCCGCGCAAAACCCCATTAGAAAAGGACTGCATGAAACATTGCCGAAGCAGACAATTCCCCCAATGGTATGCACCGGCAGCCGAAGCCGGACTTGCCGCTCCACGGAAACCAGCACACATTCCCCTTCTTTTGACAGGTAGGCCCCTTGGGTAGTTACATACAATGTATTGAGTAATTTTTTCATACATTCTCCAAAACAGAATTGAGGTATTTCAACGCAGAACGCGATACAACGGTTTTAGGCAGACAGAAATCTATTAGCGAGCAGGGATCACATTTTTCGCTGACGTAAACCGGAGGCGGCGGAACTGTGCCGGAAAGAAGTTTGTGCAGTTTTAGACAAGCGGCTTGGGTAACATCCCGCAACTGCCGATCAAAATCCACTATCAGACGATGTTGAGTCTTGCCGTAAAATAGCGCACCGGCGGGAATGGAAACGTTCAGCATTTCCTCCAGGCAAAACGCCTGGGCGCAAAGTTGCACTTTATCGCAATCATCAGGTTTAGGTTTGCCGCGTTTATATTCCACAGGAAAAGGCATCCATTGCCCATCCTGACAACGGTGAAATTCAACCACATCCGCCTTGCCGGAAAGCCCCAGCAATGATGATTTAAGCAATACCGCACGTTCGATGCGGACATCCGTCTGGTAAGTAACGATTGCCGGATCATCCACCCGTTCGTGCATGATATTGCCCTCCGTGGTAAAACGGTTTTCTCCCCATGTCTGTTCGCCGTGAATCAACCAGCATTGCCGTTCACAGAACAGCAAGTGCTGGAGCGCTGACAACATGACAAAATCATCTTCGGAGTACATCATACGCGCATTTTGTTAGAGTTTTTCAATTATTTCTACTTTATCCGGCAACGCGCTATAATCAACGGAGACCGCATAATCGGCAAAACTTCTGGCGGGAACATCTGCCGGATTGCACTTTTTAATTTTTACAAGGTCGAACAGTTTGTGAGCAGGGGCATTGCCAATGGCTGATTCATGTTTAAAAAGGACCAGTTTTTGAGTGGACATCAAGCCGCGCGCGGCGGAGCGGTCATGCTCAAACATATTGGCTAACGCATCCCAAAGCAAATTCAAATCTTCTTCACAAAATCCGGTCTGATTAGCCAGATTCGCTGAAACAAAACCATAGGCCACATAAATCCCATAAGGTATAGTGTTTTTACGCCCCATTGTGCGATTATCACCGCCTTGTTTTTCAGCTTCTGCTTCGGTGGCAACCGCCATGCGGGTGATAGAATGCTCCAAAGTAACAACCGGGTCAACGGAACGGCCAAAAGTCATTTGTACCGGGCCGCGGACTTGACCGGCATTTGCACCAGTAGACATAACAGCGCCAAAAGTCCTGATATCATAGTAACTTTTGCACATTTGTAAACGGGCTTTATCTATTTCCTTTCCTTGTCCCGCTCCTTTATCATTGCGCTTTTTGCCATCTTTCTCATCAGATGGAGGATTTTCCAAATCAATATCTAAGCGTTTATATGCATCTCCTATCAACTGATTAAGAATGGCTTTTTCCTTTACAAAAATATCATACCCCGGATTTGAACCTTGTGTCATCTGGACAAAATTCCGGATTTTGCGCTTGAGACAAACATCTGTAACTATGCCTTGACCAGATTCCGCATCAACACGCGGCAGATTACCGGCATCGGGGTCGCCATTAGGGTTGCCGTCTTTAACATCGAAGACCAGGACGAAATCATAGCGGTTCTTAAGTGGAGTGTTCATGGGGCATTTTCCTTTCTTTTGAATTATTCTTTATCTGTTTTCTTGGTAAAAAAATCTTGTTTCTGATGATAATAGCCAATGGCAAAGCGCCCTTGATCGGCAAGCGGAAGATGCGCGGGAAAGTCTTCAATTCCTGACATGATCTCTCCTATGAGTTTTTCATAATTGATGCGTTCGCCAGCATTATCCAACTTGGAGAGGTGATGGTTTTTCAGGCGCATAAGGTTTCCGAATACAGTAACGGGCGCTCCCGATGCTGCTCCATAGAAGCGGTCCCGAATAGTGGCGTTAATGCCGGGATTGGCCCGTTCCTGGATTCGTTCCAGTACGGAGAACAACCGTCCGAGGCGATAGCCAATGTTATTGTTAGTGGTGTCCAGGCTCACGGTAATTTCCCTTTCTTGGTTGTGGTTATTGAAACGTATTGAACGATTAATGCAAGCCTTGATAAACGCGGCACGCGGGTAATTAATTTCATGTTCGGTACGAATGCGACGGACAATCGCCTGCAAAATGGTTTGCGGATACTGTGTTCCTCCAAGTATGGAACGCATCATATCACCTGAAAGATTAGGAGCAATATTCTCCGACTTGCCTAATGCGGCGGTGGAAACCAGCAGCCGGAACAAAGAAATAGCCTCATGCTCTTTGGGGCCATGCACAATCCGCAAGTCTTCAAAGTGCTGACGAATTTTTACAGCCATTCCAGCTACTGTGTCCATAATCCAAAAACGAACAGAAATACGAGATGCATTGGGAGAAAGACCAAGAACATAAAAACATGTCTCAGCTTCACGATCTTCTGGAATTGTACCTGTTTGCGGCGCTCTAAATAGACTTTCCACGGCACGACTATTACGATCTGGATCATCCTTGGGAGGCTCTGCAAAGAAATCAAGCATTTGTTCTTCAAAGATTGTAGGTTTGGCAGACCAGAAAATCGTTGATGCATCCCCTACTTGCATTCGCTGCTTTGAATCTTTACGGAGCAAATGGTTTAATGCCGTAGTGTAGGCAAAGGCCGCCACTTTTCCGATAGGCGAGTTGCAACCTTGTTTTTTTCCAAAAGAAGCAAATGCCGCGGAGTTGAATGATACGATATTTGCTCCGCTAGATTGCGCCCCCCATACACCCTTAATTGCTGTATGAAGGCGTTCAATGGAGTCTTCTTCGCCTGTAATAAGGCAAACAGCCAATTTATCTATTATTGCAGAAAGCTTGTTTGAAATGGTTTCTTTTATAAGCGGACTATTTGCTACGATTCTGGTTTCTCCAGCCAACTGAAATGTGATATTAGCTCCTGATTCAATAAATTGCGACCATTTATCACCGAACATTTGGAGTATAGATGCTTTGTCTGGTTGCTCCATAAATTTTTTTACAGCATTAAGTCCAGAATCTGGAATATCTCCTAAATCAGCAAGCCGCTGCTTGAATGCATGATGCTGCTCTGCAACACGTTCAGGAGAACCTTTAATTGCAACGCCCAATGCATATTCTGGATTTTCCCAAAGAATATTAGATGCGATTCCGCTGGTTTTTTTCACTCCCTGCGGAATCAAATAACATTTGGCGCGTTTATTTTTTCCAGCCCCTTCAACCGTTGAATTAAGGCTGACAGGAGTTCCGTCTTGGCTTAATACCAACACAAATGGAATTTCTTTCCATTCCCATCCAGACGGAGCCATTTCAGAGGCTGGGTCTGCGGCTTTCCGGTCGTAGTATTCTTTTAGCGCCTGAAGTATCATTTGCGCACCTCCTCGCTGTCTGACGCCGGAACATTAATAACGCCATCTTTCATTTCCGGGCGGAAGAACATGGGTTTAATATCCTTGGGATCGGAAAAATCAAGGTCATAGAGCATCCAGCCGAGGTCATGTGATTCGGCGATTGGCGTCGCGGGTTCCGCAACCGGGTGAACCAAGCGGAACGAACAGGAGAATTCACGACACCCGAGATAAGGCTGATTAAAGCACTGTCCTTTTCTGGCACGGCGTTCAAACATGGCGGCATATTTGGCTTCGGTTTCATCGGAGTGTTCATCCTGTTTGCGGAGTTCGTCGGTTTCCGCTTTATCTATCAGCCATTCCGGAACAGGATTGGATACCTTGCCGCGTTTCTCCGGTGGAATAAACTTAAATTCGGCAGTAATCCGGTATTTTACATCGCGAAGGATAAGGCCGGCTCGTTGCTGGCGGGCGTCTTCGATCAAAATGCCGTCGCTAGATTCGGAAGCAACTTTACCGACTTCGTTACGCCGGACAGAAGCCCAGCGGACAGGAGCAAGCACCTCAATTTTTTTTATCTGCCAGTTGATGGCCGGTTTCCACAAAATGGCGTCGAAGATGGCGCGGGCGGCGGACGGAGTAATAACATCATAGCTGACGCGTTCAACTTTCATTTCGGGACGGGTGAAGCAGGCAAATTCGCCGCTCACTTCGAGACAAAATCCTTTCATACAACACCTCTCGTTAGTCTGATTATTGTATCAAATCTTCAATTGGCAGATTTTCCAGGAATACATCAAGTCCGATTTTCTTATCGTACAAGTTTGGCATTGACTGCGCCAGAATACCCTCATAAATCTCTTCAAGCATGCCTTCAGATTTCATTTTTTCAACCATATAAACCGGTAAATTTACGGTATAACGCTGAAGGCGACGCATGTTTTCGCGGGTAGGGCCGATGGCGCTAACTTGCCTGATCCACAGTTCGCTGCCATTGTATCGCACAATAACCGGCTGATTTTGGTCTTTGATTAATCTGAAGTTTGCGGCGGCAGTGCGAAACTGGAAACGAAGCGACGGATTGGCGTCTTTCACCAGCCAATCGTAAAATTGGCTGCCGGTATCGTTTACTTTGGAATAAAACAGATTAAAGTAGCGAGCGTACTCCTGGGGTTTGTCTGGATCGAAGTCCGAAAGAGAGACCAGTTCGCGGGTGGTATTTTCCCCTTTTAGCAGTAACCCCCGCGGCGCAGTTTTGGGCGGGATGAAAACATGAACCTGGCCAAGCTTGCCGTCCGCATTCAATTTCCCTTCGCGATTACAACGGCCCGCGCCTTGGGCAATAGAATCCAAGCCAGCAAGAGCGCGATAAACTACGGGAAAATCAATATCCACTCCAGCTTCGACAAGCTGAGTGCTAATAACCCGAAGCGGCAATTTTTTCTTTAACCGGCGGCGAATCAGGCGAATAACCGCCGACCGGTGGCGACCGCACATCAACGCGGAAAGATGTATCGTGTCTTCCGGCATGAGTTTGAACAGATCATAGCAGTCGCGCCGGGTGTTAACGATGCATAATACCTGACAATGCTGTTTAAGACATTCAGCAATAGTTGTCCAATCGGTTTTAACAGTCATATCCGGCATATTGATTTCAGTTCGCTTCAGCCGCTCATATAACTTCAAGTTTTGCGGAATGATTTCTGTCGGAATATCCAGCCCCGGAAGAGATGGTTGTGTGGCAGTGGCAAGCACCATCGTGACGCCATAGTGTCTGGTAAGTTGATTCATGACGGCTACGCATGGCGTAAGCAGTTCCGGCGGCAAAAGTTGAGCTTCGTCAAGAATGACCACGCTATTGACCAGATTGTGCAATTTGCGGCATCGGCTGGATTTGGCGGCGTACAACGATTCAAAGAACTGTACGTTAGTAGTAACGATAATTGGCGCATCCCAATTTTCAGCGGCAAGCTGTGAATGTTGAGTTTCCCTTGCCGAATCAAGATTACTATGATGTTCGATGACCTGATCATTGCCAAATATATTGCGCAGAATGGCCGCAGTTTGCTCAATGATGCTGGTGTATGGAATAACATAAATAATACGTTTTTTGCCGTGTTGAACCGCATGGTCAAGCGCAAATGCCATCCCGGAAAGAGTTTTGCCGCCACCGGTCGGTACAGTGAGCGAAAACAGCCCAGAGGCATGAGTTACGGCTTTCCGGCAGGATATCAAAACTTCCTGTCGGATATCATTAACCGGAGTTTTTTGGGCGGAGTCTGCAAGTTTGTTCATGTGAATATCAAAAACCGATTTTAGCTCCGGCAACAACTTGAAAGCGCCGCGCTGTCCAGCTTGTTCTGCTTGCATGAAAGCTTCTGTATCTAAAAAGTCAGCATCTACCAGACAGGAAAAAATCATCCGAACCCATAAATGAACATTTTCCGGAATGCGCGCAAACACTGGCGGTTGCGAATGAATAATATTGGGAAGTATGAGATCGGTATAATCTCTAATGTATTCAAGGTTATGCTGCCCTTCTTGAAGACGAATTGTAAGCGCTGCATTGTCGCTTTCGGAGGAATACCAATCCGGCAAACCGGCATGATGTCCGGCGATAATATAGGCGAGGATATGTCCGCCAGTTCCAAGCTTTTCCCTGGCAAGAGCAGCGCCGGCGCTGGCATGATTGGATATGCTGCCGTCGGCATCATATTCTAAATCATCCAGTCCATTGCACCGCATCAAATAAGATTGAAATGCTTTAGTCGCTTTGCCAAGATCATGCAACCAGGCGGCATTGTTAGCCCAGGCATCGGAAGCGAACTCTGTTGCGAAACCAGCGGCCAGTTCGGCGACATTTTTCAAATGCTCATTCAAATTCTGCCAAACCTCGACTGGACAATCTTTTCTACTGTGGGCATAGTATTCCATAATTATTTTCCACAAGAAACCAGTTTGATTTCAATCTGCATGTCTTCAATTCCTCCATTTTTGGGGACACAATATTTCATAGTTACCGCAACAGCAATAAAAAATATGTCATGCCAATTAAGTTATTCAACCTATACCCGCAGTTGAATAATGCATATTCTTTAAAAACTAAAAATACTCGGGCTGGAACGACATTTTGTGTCGTTGCTGTGAAAATTCTGTATTTTTCTGGGCATGTTTCAAATAAGGTTTAGAAATAGTTGACACTTTTTGAGATGCCGCCATTGAGAGCCGTAGGCTCGAATCATGTTGTAGGGACGGATTTTAATCCGTCCGCCATCCCCCCGCACAATTTGAGAGCCGTAGGCTCGAATCATGTCAATCCTATATGTTTCGTTCCTACGGAAC
>CAIKZE010000439.1 GCA_903831825.1 uncultured Lentisphaeria bacterium
AAATATTATAAATATCTATACTTATAATATTTGAAACAAAAAAAACAAGCGCGAAGAATATATTTTTCTTGAAAAAAATCGCATGAGCAGGATTTTCAGGCTGAATCAGTGCGAAGAATTTTCTGATTCTTTGTTGCTGATCATTTAAACTGTCAACAATTTTCCAGAATAACTGTTGCACAGGCATATTCCTGCTCATGGCTGATCGAAATATGGATTCGAGTCACTCCCATCGCCGATGCGGTTTCCAGCGCCGGGCCGCTGAGTATGGCTTCCGGCCGCCCTAATTCCAGATTGCGGGTGGAAACGTCTTTCCAGCCGCATTTTTCACCGATGCCGCACCCCAGCGCTTTCGACACGGCTTCCTTCAACGCCCATCTGCCGGCATAATATTGCGAAGGGTCGCGCCGACGCGACGCCTCTTTGCGTTCATCGTCCGAAAACACCTTTTCGAGGAACGATTCCCCGTAGCGTTCGGTCATTTCCCGTATCCGCGATACCTGCACTATGTCTGTTCCCAGTCCGGAAATCATTTTTTATACTTGTAATTTGTTCGAATTCTTATAGATTTAAGCTTATGAAATAATAACTGTAATTAATAAACAGGAATTTTTGATAATGTCAATATCTAGAGCAAGAATAGTTATCACCGGAATCGGCCTGACCGCGCCGAACGGCAACACGCTGGAAGAATTCAGGCACGGCCTGCTGAACCGCCGGTCCGGCATCGGCACGATGACCCACCGGTACATCGGGGATGTCTTTGCGGGACTGTGCAATTTTAATCCGAGGACTTACCAGGACAAGAAAGACATCAGAAACGGCACCCGTGCCGGTTCGATCTCTGTTTTCTGCGCCAATGAGGCGGTCCGCGACGCCGGAATCGAAATCACCGACCGCAACCGTTCCAGAATCGGCGTTTTCATCGGCACTACCGAGCATGGCAATGTTGAAACGGAGAATGAGGTTTATAATCTCAGCCAGTTCGATTATGACATTAACCTGTGGAGCCATCACCACAATCCCCGCTCCGTGGCGAATAATCCCGCGGGGGAAGTGACGATCAACATGAAAGTCACCGGGCCGCACATCTGCGTCGGCGCCGCCTGCGCCGCCGGCAACTGCGGCATTATCCAGGGCGCGCAGCAGCTCATGCTCGGCGAAGTCGATATGGCGATTGCCGGCGGCGTTTCCGAAAGCCCGCACACTTTCGGCATTTTCGCCAGTTTCAGGAGCCAGGGGGCGCTGGCCAGACATGCCGACCCCACCCAGGCCAGCCGTCCTTACGACATGGACCGCAACGGGATTGTCATTTCCGAAGGCGGCTGCCTGTATACTCTGGAGCGTCTGGAAGATGCAATGAAACGCGGCGCGAAAATCTATGGCGAGATTGCCGGATATTGTATGAATTCCGATGCCGCCGACGCGGTGCTGCCGCTGGATATACGGCAGGCGGAATGTCTCGAAGGCGGCCTGGCTTCCGCCAAAATTACGGCGGCTGATATCAATATCCTAAACACCCATGCCACCGGCACCAAAGTCGGCGATGTCCAGGAGTGCAACGCCGTCAGAAAAGTATTCGGGGCGTCGTCCAGGCTCTTCATTAATAACACCAAAGGTTTTATCGGACATGCCATGGGCGCGGCCGGGGCTCTGGAACTCGCCGGCAACATTCCGGCATTCACCGACGGCATTGTTCACCCCTGCATGAATCTCGACAACCTCGATCCCGAATGCGCGATGAACCATCTGGTCGTCAGCAACCCGGAAAACGCCGGTCAGGTCAATTATATTGCCAATAACTCTTTCGGGATGCTGGGCAATAACTCGGTTTTAATCGTCAAGCGGTTTGAATAAACAGAACCATTGTCCAGAAAATAAAAAGGTTACGGCAAAGGTGAAATTACCAGTTTAAGTATGTAGGCATGGAGGCGTAAATGCATCTTTTATTTAATACAAGCTTGGCGGTTAATTATCATAGCCAATCACAAATAAGCCGAGTGTTGACCGAGAATTGGGTACTTGAAAATGCTTATTGTCCAAATTGCGGGAATAGCAAGCTAAATAATTTTGATAATAACAAGCCTGTTGCAGATTTTTTCTGCAACTCTTGTAGAGAAGAATATGAATTAAAGAGCAAAAATGGCAAATTAGGGAATAAAATTGTTGATGGTGCTTATAATTCGATGATTGATAGAATTAATTCTGACAATAATCCCAATCTATTTTTCTTATCCTACAATAAAAGTAATTGGGAAATTAAAGATTTTATCATTGTACCTAAGTATTACTTTATTTCTGACTTTATTGAAAAGCGAAAACCATTATCTTCTACTGCGCGTAGAGCAGGCTGGATTGGTTGTAATATTATACTAGGCAAAATTCCATCAAATGGACAAATTTATTTAGTGAGAGATTCTAAAGAAATTGATAAAAAGAATGTTATTGCTGAATGGAAAAATACAGAATTTTTAAAAGACTGTAATCATAAATCACGAGGGTGGATAATTGATATAATGAATTGCATTGATTCAATATCTGAAAATCAATTTACATTGAATCAGATGTATAGTTTTGAAAAGTATTTAAAAAACAAGCATGCTGACAATAATTTTATAAAAGATAAAATTCGCCAGCAGTTACAGATATTAAGAGATAAAGGTGTTATTGATTTTATTTCACGAGGAATTTATCGAAAAACTAGGCATGTTTCAAAAGGTAGTTGACACTTTTATGTCATAACGCTCTGATAAAATAAAGTAAAACAGTCAAAACAAGCTCCGGCGGAGCGATACATATTGTAGCGCCGGACTTTAGTCCGGTGAACGATGATAATTAAAATTTGGAGTTCCATAGGAACGAAACATATAAGGATTGATATGATTCGAGCCTACGGCTCTCAAATTGTGCGGGGGGATGGCGGACGGATTAAAATCCGTCCCTACAATATGATTCGAGCCTACGGCTCTCAATGGCGGCATCTCAAAAAGTGTCAACTATACTCTAAACCTTTTTGAAACATGCCCAAAATTAAAGGTTAATGTATGATATATGTAAGAGAGAAAGCATATAACGCATTCAAGCGCAATCTTAAAGATAGATCGGTGGCAGTTATCGGTTATTTTAAAGAAAATGATGTTTGGGTTGTGTTTGATAATTCATCTTGGGAAATGTTTGTAGAAGAATTTGAAGAAGAGCAAGATGCAATTGCTTGGGTAAATGGTTTTGATAATATATTTGACAAAAATATAAGAGCAAAACGGTTATTCAATAATATTATTTATGTTTCAGGTATGAATTTCATTAAAATAAAAATTAGAGATGAAGAAATGCATACTACAATATTGACAGTGGAATTCATAAATACTATTAAAAATTATTGGTCTAAAATTGCGGCAAAACTATTTTCCAAACACTTAATAAAGCTGGCTGTCGGGCCATTTCGCTTTTAACTCCTAAACTGAATTTACTTTTATGAATCTTGTGATTCTTTACCAAGAGGAACTTGCCGGAAGCGGGATGGCGGTCATCCGCGATCCCCGGCGGGTGCTTCATATACAGAACATTCTGCGGGCGATGCCCGGCGAACAAATAAAGGTTGGTTTGCTGAATGGCCGGATCGGCGAAGGGGAAATTATCAGTTCAACGCCGGAAATGATGGAATTGCAAGTTGAATTTTCATCTGAGCCGCCGCCCGTTTTGCCGGTGACACTGATTTTAGCTTTGCCGCGTCCGAAAACATATAAGAAAGTCCTCCAGGCGGCAACCGCCATGGGCGTTAAAAAATTTATCGTGATCGAGTCCTGGAAAGTGGATAAAAGTTACTGGAACAGCCCGGTACTTTCTGAAGAGGAGACCAGGGAACAGTTCATACTGGGACTGGAACAGGGCATGGATACGGCGCTGCCGGAAATCAGTTTCAAGCGGCGTTTCAAGCCGTTTGTCGAAGATGAACTGCCGGAGATCATCAAAGGCAGACTGCCGCTGCTGGCGCATCCCGGCGCAGTCAGTCCCTGTCCGCGGAATGTTGCCGGGCCGGTGGTACTCTGCGTCGGGCCGGAAGGCGGCTTTACCGGATATGAAGTTGCGCTGCTGGAAAAACACGGCATGCAGCCGGTAAGCATCGGGGCCAGAATTTTGCGGACCGAGTTCGCGGTTTGTGCATTATTAGGGAAAATTTTCTAATCCGTAAAGAGGGGGATTTAATCATGAATAAAGAGTTTGGTGAACTGAAAGAACGCCTCGGAGAAATCCACGATCTGCATTCTGCCGTTGCGGTGCTGGGTTGGGATCAGCAGGTCAATATGCCGGCCGCCGGAGCGGAGGGCCGCGCCAACCAAATTTCGCTGCTGTGCAGGCTGTCGCATGAGAAATTTGTGGACGGCAGAGTCGGAGAAATGCTGGAGAACCTGAAAGCATTTGCGGACGGTCTTGACCCGGAATCGGATGAAGCCTGTCTGGTCAAAGTAACCCGGCGCGAATATGACCGCAATGTAAAAGTTCCATCGTCATTTGTCGCGGAATTTGCCCGTACCACATCAAACGCGCATGTCGAATGGGAAAAAGCCAAAGCCGCTTCCGATTTTTTGATCTTCCGGCCCTGGCTGGAGAAAATTTTCGATCTCAGGCGGGAATATGCCGGATTTTTTGCGCCTTACGATCACATCTACGACCCGCTGCTGGATGAGTTTGAACCCGGCTTGAAGACTGCCGACGTAAAGGAAATCTTTGAAAAAGTGCGTCCGGCTCAAGTCGAACTGATTAAGGAAATCGGCAGATGTCCGGAAACAGATGATTCTTTCCTGCACCAGGAACTCGATCCGCAAAAGCAGTGGGAACTTGGCGTCGAAGCATCAACCGCGATCGGCTTTGACTGGTCGCGCGGCCGCCAGGACAGATCGGTGCATCCGTTTACTACCACCTTTGACCTTAATGACGTCCGGATTACAACTAGAATAATGCCTAATAATTTTGCGTCCGGATTCTTTTCGACTATGCATGAAAGCGGACATGCGATGTACGAACAAGGTATTTCACCGTCGCTGCGGAACACGCTGCTTTGCTCCGGGGCGTCGCTTGGCATCCACGAATCGCAGTCCCGGCTGTGGGAGAATCTGGTAGGCCGTTCGTTTGATTTCTGGGTCTTCTTTTATCCGCGCCTGCGCGATAAATTCCCGGGGTGTTTCGATAATGTCAGCCTGAAAGATTTTTATCGCGGCATCAATCGCGTCAAACGCTCGCTGATCCGCACCGAATCTGACGAAGCCACCTACAATCTGCATATCATGCTGCGGCTCGAAATAGAAATTGCCGTGCTGGAAGGCAAGGTCGCCGTCCGCGATCTGCCCGAAATCTGGAATGCGCGCATGGAAGAATATCTGGGGGTGGCGCCGGACAATGACGCGCATGGTATTTTACAGGATGTTCACTGGGCCGGCGGCGCGGTGGGATATTTCCCCACCTATGCCCTGGGCAACATGATTTCCGCACAGATATGGGAATGCGTCAGCCGGGATATCCCGGATTTGTCGGAGAAGATCCGGCAGGGAAGTTTCAGTGAACTCCACGGATGGCTTGCCGAAAACATATATCGCCACGGCGCGAAATTTGAGCCGCAGACGCTGGTTAAAAAAGTGACCGGCTCGAAAATAGACCCCGCCGCTTATATCCGCTACCTGAACCGCAAATACAGAGAAATTTATTCACTTTAACCTGACAAGTTTCCGCGCTGATACTGGCGGAAACTTGTCAGACATCCTCATTTTTCTTGTATTCCCTAATCTACTTGTATTCCCTAATTCTATATGAAACGTTAAGATATCCGCGGAAATTCTGAGATGAAAAGATTTTTACTTAATTTCAATTTTTTTACTGTTTTTTATTTTTGCGTGCTTGACTTAAATAATATTGCATATTAATATGTTATTGTGAAGAAATAGATTTTAGTGTATTCAAAAAATTGTTTTTTATTAGGTGCGCAGTTTTTCTATATTTTAGAGTATTTATAATATTTTAAGAGAAAGGAAAGAAAATAGCGTTATCAAGATCGTAAATGACGAAGCAGCCAACGGCTGTGTCGTCTGTTTTTTGCCTGAAGCGTATAGTTTTTCGATTTTCATAATTTTAGAATATTTATAATGTTTTAATTTTAAGGGGAGGAAAAAGAAAATGACATTTACCATGATTGTGTCAACCCGAACCGTGACCGGTGAATCGGTCAACAGCGCCACTATTAATGCCGCGTTCCCTGGCCCCCCGCCGTGAGAGACCGTGTTTTTCATGTTTCAGTGATTTGGTATAGTTATTGTAAAAGAAAAATCAGAGGAGAGAATAATCATGAACAGCAAAAAAAATCTATGGTGTTGGCAGAAGCTGATACTGGCAGTTTTACTTCTTACATTAGGCATTAGTCCGGGTTTCGCGCAAACAACAACGACTCCAGAGAACACTGGCACAACGCCGCTCGACAGGATGTTGAGAAGAGTAACCCAGGCGGATCGTGAAGCCGCCGCCGCCCGCGCCGCGGAAGCCAAGCTTCAGAAATCCGCGGCTGCGACTCTCGCCGCAAAACCGACATTGCTGGGAGCAGTTCCCGGCGGAGTTCCGGATTATTTCGGCAATCCGAACTGGGCTAACAGCCCGGTGCCGACCACCGATCCGAAAACCAAGAAGCTGGTCGGCGGGATGAAAAAATTCGTCGATACGCTGCCCGGCCTTGGCCCCAATAACAAAAATAATCTCGGACAGTATATCCCCGTTGCCGTTGCCGATACAACCACCTTTCCCGGCTCTGATTATTATCGGATCGGAATAGTTGACTTCACTCAGCAGTTGCATTCCGGCTTGCCCCCGACCAAGCTGCGCGGGTACGCAGACCTCGCCGGCGACGGACAAGGCCATTATCTGGGACCTTTGATTATTGCTAAACAAAACCGTCCGGTGCGCGTGCTGGCTACTAATATGCTTGGCACCGGCACTGCCGGCAATCTCTTTATCCCGGTTGACACCACCGTCATGGGTGCCGGCATGGGACCGCTTGGCATGGCGGCGAACCCGATGAATTATACCCAGAACCGCGCGGTTATTCATCTTCACGGCGGAGCCACCCCGTGGATCAGCGACGGCACGCCGCATCAATGGTTCACTCCTGCCGGAGAAACCTCTCCTTATACTGAAGGCAGAAGCTTCCAGAGTGTGCCGGACATGCCGATTCCGCCAGCAGGCTCTAATACCTATTATTATACCAACCAGCAGAGCAACCGGTTAATGTTTTACCACGACCATGCATACGGGACAACCCGTCTGGATGTATATGCCGGTGAAGTCGCGCCCTATCTCGTCACTGACCCGATTGAAGAAAATCTGATTAATCAAGGACTGCTCCCTGAAGAAACGTCCGGTGAAGCTGTTTACCGTTATGGCATCCCGTTGATTATTCAGGATAAAACCTTTGTTGACACGAATACTATCGGTACTACAGATCCGACCTGGAATTGGGGAACCACTCCTCCGGTAGCGCATCAGGGCGATCTCTGGATGCCGCATGTCTATATGCCCAATCAGAATCCCTTTGACAACAGCGGCGTAAATCCTTTCGGCAGATGGGACTACGGGCCATGGTTCTGGCCGCCGCTTACTCCCGCCACCGGTTTGGTGCATGGGCCGATCCCGGATCCCTTGAATCCGGCACGTCAAATCCCCGGCACACCCAATCCGTCAATGGCGATGGAAACCTTTATGGACACCCCGCTGGTCAACGGCACGGCCTATCCCGTGCTTACAGTTCAACACCAGCCATACCGTTTCCGGATACTTAACGGCTGTAATGAACGTTACCTTAATCTCCAGTTGTATTTTGTCGATCCGAGAAATCCGACTGAAGTAAAAATGGTCCCCGCGGTAGCGACTAAGGGTTACCCCGCAACCTGGCCGACCGACGGCAGAGCCGGCGGCGTGCCTGATCCCAAGACTGCGGGACCGCAGATGATCCAGATCGGTACTGAAGGCGGTTTCCTGCCGATGCCCGCCATCATCCCCAACCAGCCGATCAATTATATCTATGACCGCAGAAATATAGTAGTATTGAATGTCTCAGACCACGCACTGCTGATGGGACCTGCTGAAAGAGCGGACGTTATTATCGACTTCTCTCAAGTTCCAAAGAATGCTAAAATCATTCTTTATAATGACGCCCCGGCGCCCATCCCGGCATTTGACCCGCGCTTAGACTACTATACCGGCGACCCTGATCTGACTTCAACCGGCGGCGCCCCGACCACCCTGGCCGGCTACGGGCCCAATACCCGGACGATCATGCTGTTCCAGGTTGCTGGAAATCCGGTGAGGACATCGTTTAATCTGGCGGCGCTGCAAGCCGTATGGCCCCAGGCTTACGCGGCTGACCAGGCTGCGCCGGTTGTGCCGCAGACGACTTATCCGCCGCCATATCAGGCCGCGACGGATTCATATGTGAGAATCCAGGATAATTTCCTTACTTACACTCCTGTCGGCGGAAGTCAGATTACTTCTCCGTTAGGCCCCAAAGCAATTCAAGAGCTTTTTGAACTTGATTATGGCCGGATGAATGCGACGCTGGGCGTGGAACTGCCATTGACCAATTTCAATACCCAGACCACCATTCCATTAGGCTATATTGATCTGCAGACGGAAGAATTGACTAATAATGGAGTTCAACTCTGGAAAATTACCCATAACGGAGTTGACACCCATGCCGTTCACTTCCACCTGTTCAACGTGCAGTTGGTCAACCGGGTGGGCTGGGACGGCGCGATCAGACCGCCGGATGCCAATGAACTGGGCTGGAAAGAAACCGTCAGGATGAATCCGCTGGAAGATGCGATTGTCGCATTGCAGCCGGCCCTGCCTCAGCTTCCATTCCCGATTCCCGAAAGTATCAGGCCATTGGATCCGACGATGCCGGATACCGCGATGATCAACGTTACAAGCCCGGTGGATGGAAACATAGTGTCTGTTCTCAATTACGACCCGAATAATCCGGCACCCGACCCGTATTCAATCAGTGTTCCGGCCAGGACTATCGGCGACAGAAACCACTTCGGCTGGGAATACGTATGGCATTGCCACATGCTCGGTCATGAAGAAATGGATTTCATGCGTCCGATGAACATGGCGCAGGGAGTAGCGGCGGCAGATTATGTAAGAGCATTGCCGGCTCCTTTCAACCTGACCGCCATCGTGAACAGCATTACGCAAGTCACCATCAACTGGCTCTGCAATTGTCCTCCGGGATCCGGTCATCGCGTGGAACGGGCCACCGAATACGGCGCTTTCACGACAGTCCAAACGCTTGGAGATGTACTGACCTACACCGATACGGTTCCAACTCCCGGAATCTATCGTTACCGGGTGTTTGCGTTCAGTCCCACGGAAGAGTCTATGGCGTCACCGACTGTAACGGTTTCAATGACGATTCCCGTCGCTCCGTATAATATGGCCGCGGTTAACGTTCCGCTCAGCTCAAATCCGCCGTCGGTGAATTTGAGTTGGGACAACGACGCCTATAACGCCACCGGAGTGAATCTCCAGCGGTCAAGCAACAAGGCGTTCCCGCCGGCATCGACGACGACGTTCAATCTTGGTCCGAATGCGACCACTTATACTGACACCACAGTTGCTAAGCACACTGGCTATTACTACAGGACATACACATTCAACGGTATGGGCAGTTCCGCTTTCAGCAACCTCGCGTCAGTCAAAACGACCGGACAAGTTCCGGTAGCGCCAACAGGTTTGACGGCGGTGACTGGAACGGCCGCAAGGTCAATCGCAGTGTCATGGACTCCGGCGGCTAATTCGACTGCCACCCGGATTCTGAGAAGTTCTGTCGGCGCCGCCGGCCCATGGGTTGCGTTAGGAAATGTTGCGAATTCCAAAACCAGTTTTGTAAACGGAGGCCTGGCCCCGAATACAACATATTGGTATACTGCTCAGGCCGTCAATGCTGACGGCTATTCAGTATCAACCGCGGCAGTTTCCGCGACAACCCTGCCTTAATCAGCAGACTACCCACCAAGCCGGGGAGGAATATTCCTCCCCGGCTTTTTTTTCACTCAGGAGCTGTAAATAAATAAACTTTACAAGTTTCGCGAAATATCCCGAGGTGACTTTATGAATTGCTGGTGAGGAGCATACCCTCAGGTATGTAACGAACCGGCAAACACAAAGGCATCCGGGAGAATCGCGAAGATGTAAAGGTTATTTTTGTACGGCTCCTTAAATTCATATCTCACCATTGCTTATTATACCGTTTCACAATCTTGTCGTTACTTTCTCTAAAATTACAAATCAATATTAATTCCATATGTCCGCAAAATTTTTGAGGTTAAGAAAATATATCTTAAAAAATTTTACTAAAAATTGTTTTTTTTTACTATTGCTTTTAGTGACATCACATATTAAAATACTTAAAGAGGGAAAAAATAGGTTCCAGCGTTTTACAATTTTTTATATTTAAGATGCGCAATCTTTATGTCTTTTAGATATTTATAAGAGAGAAAAAGGCATTTAATGCGGTCATATCATTAAGATCGGACTTAAATAACATTACATAATTGCAATTTATCTTGATAAGGAAATGTTAGTCAATGATAAATTTATCGACAATTAGAAATTTAGTATTGGCAATTGCCTTGGGCTTGTTGGTATTTGCGGAAGTTTTGCATCCTGTTTTTCATAAGCAATACCCTTGTTCCTGGCAAGCAAACCAATGCCTTGCTGCCGGCACGCCATGCATGGCGCAGTGCGATGCCGCAGTTGCATATATCAGACAAAAGGCGTGTCCGATATATTCATCCATGCTGCTGAAATATTACGCCAATGATTCAACGTCCACTGTTTTATGCGACAATCAGAATACCGCGGTTTCATCGCCGCTGCCGGGTTTTATTCCTGTTGAAATTAATCCTGCCGATTCTCCGCGGGCCCCGCCTGTCTTACTCTCCTGAGTTATTGTTTTTGTTGAATTGACAACGTCAAATGGTCGATATTAAACAAAACAACGTTCAGAAAACATGAAAGGAACAATTAAAGTCTTGTTAAGTGGGTACTGATTGCAAAGAGGAACAATCAAGAATCAAAGAGAAAAGAGGAGGAACAATCATGAAGAGCAAACAAAATCTACAGTGTTTGAGGAAGTTGACATTGGCAGCTTTACTCTTAACACTAGGCATTAGTCCTGGTTTCGCACAGACAACTTCGGAAATTGACAGTCCGCGAATTTTAAGAAAAATAACTCCGGCACAGCGTGAAGCCGCCGCCGCCGAAGCTGCCGCCGCCCGTGCCGCAGCGGCGCAGAAAAATTCTTTACTGAAAGGCTCCGCCAAACCGGCGCTGTTAGGAGCAACCATGAATCCCGGCGGCCTGCCGGATTATTACACCATTGCAAACTGGGCCAACAGCCCGATTCCGATTCTCGATCCGGTAACCCATAAGCTGATCGGCGGAATGAAAAAATTCGTCGATACCCTGCCTGGCTTCGGCCCTGCCGGCGCCAATAATCTCGGCAATTATATCCCGATTGCCATTCCGGATACAAATACCTATCCCGGATCTGATTATTATCATATCGGAATAGTTGACTACACCCAGCAAATGCATTCCGGCTTACCCCCGACCAAACTGCGTGGTTATATCGACCTCGCTCCCGGAGCTGACGGGAAAGCCCACTATCTGGGACCGTTAATTATTGCCCAACAGAACCGTCCGGTACGCGTCCTGTTCACCAATATGCTTGGCGTCGGCGCCGCCGGAAACCTCTTTATCCCGGTTGATGAAACGGTCATGGGCGCGGGCATGGGACCGATGATGATGGCGGGCAACCCGATGCTTTATACGCAGAATCGTTCGGTCATTCATCTGCACGGTGGAACTACGCCGTGGATCAGTGACGGCACCCCGCATCAATGGACCGTTCCGGCAGGACAATTTGCAGTTCTGGGGAATTGGGATTATTACAAAGGCGCAAGCTTTCAGAATGTGCCGGACATGCTGCCGGTTCCCGATGGCTCCGCCACCTATTATTGGACCAACCAGCAGAGCAACCGGTTGATGTTCTATCATGACCACTGCTATGGCGTGACCCGGCTCAATGTCTATGCCGGCGTCGCGGCGGGCTATCTGCTGACCGACCCGATCGAAGAAAATCTGATTGACCAACACTTGCTGCCGGAAGAACAACCGGAAGGTCTCTACCGCTACGGGATCCCGCTGGTCATTCAGGATAAAACTTTCGTCGACACCAATACTATTGCAGCGACAGACCCCACCTGGAATTGGGGAACCACTCCGCCGGTTCCGCATCAGGGCGACCTCTGGTACCCGCATGTTTATACGCCTTACCAGAACCCCAATGTCCCCTCTAACGTAAATCCTTTTGGCAGATGGGACTACGGACCATTTCTCACTCCGCCGGTTAACCCGACGCACGGGAAGATTAATGATCCCCAGCAGGGATGGATTCCCGGGACCCCAAATCCGTCAATGGTTATGGAATCTTTCCTGGACACCCCGATAGTTAACGGCTGTGCCTATCCCAAACTTACGCTTCAACATCAAGCATACCGTTTCCGGATACTCAACGCCTGCAATGAACGTGCCGTTAATCTCCAGTTGTATTATGTTGATCCGAAAAATCCGACTGAAGTAAAAATGGTTCCCGCGGTACCGACTAAAGGTTTTCCGGCAACCTGGCCGACCGACGGCAGAGCCGGCGGCGTACCTGATCCCAAGACCGTGGGCCCGCAGTTTATCCAGATCGGTACTGAAGGCGGTTTCCTGCCGGCGCCGGTCGTGATTCCCAACCAGCCGGTATGTTATGTCTATGACCTCCTGGGGAACCCGTTGAATGTCACAAACCACGCCCTGCAGTTACTGCCTGCTGAACGGGCAGACGTGGTTATCGACTTCTCCAAAGTCCCGGCCAACTCCAAAATTATCCTCTATAACGACGCACCCGCGCCGTTCCCGGGATTCGACCCCCGTTTTGACTACTATACCGGAGCCCCGAATCAGGTTTCAACCGGCGGCGCCCCGACCCCGCTGGCCGGCTACGGGCCCAATACCCGGACAATCATGCTGTTCGAAATAATTGGTTCTCCGGCGGCAACGTCTTTCAACCTGACGGCATTGCAGGCCGTATGGCCGCAAGCTTACGCGGCTTCACAGCCCGCGCCGATTGTCCCGCAGACTACTTATCAGCCGCCATATCAAGCCGCGACGAATGCATATGCCGGGCTCACTGATACTTCACTTACCTACAAGCCGGTCGGCAGTACAGGCACGGTTACCACTCCAATAGCCCGCAAAGCGATTTTTGAGGATATTGAACTTGATTATGGCCGCGGGCTTGCCGAACTGGGAGTGATGCTGGATACCCCGGCGCCCAATACCGTAGTCGGTTTAAGCTATATTTCTCCGGTTACGGAAATATTGACTAATAACGGAGTTCAACTCTGGAAAGTACGCCATAACGGAGTTGACACCCATGCCGTTCACGTCCATATGTTCAACGCGCAGGTAATCAACCGGGTAGCCTGGGATGGTACGATCCTGCCTCCCGACGCCAATGAACTGGGCTGGAAAGACACCGTCAGGATGAATCCGTTGCAAGATGCAATTATCGCATTGCAGCCGAGCGTGGCCCAGCTTCCATTCCCGATTCCAGAAAGCAACAGGCCGTTAGATCCGACGATGCCGGTGGGTGCGCTGATTTGGGTTACAGATCCGTTAACTGGCCTTCCGGCCCAAGTGCCCAATGCCATGACTAACTTCGGCTGGGAATATGTATGGCATTGCCACATGCTCGGCCATGAAGAAATGGATTTCATGCGTCCGATGAAAGTGGCGGGAGTAACGGCGGCTGATTATGTAAAATCATGCCCGGCCCCTTACAATGTGACCGCCTTAGTAGTCAATGCTTCACAAGTTAACCTCAACTGGCAATGCAATTGTCCTGCCGGTTCCAGTCACAGAGTGGAACGCGCCACCGAATACGGCAATTTCGCGACAATTGCCACGCTGGCCGATGTAACTTCCTATCCTGATACGACGGTTACCTCTCCCGGCATCTATCGCTATCGGATATTCTCTTTCACTCCCACAACCGAATCGCTGCCGTCAGATACTGTAAGGATTTCAATGGCGATTCCGTTCGCGCCATATGCTCTGGCTGCGACGTCAGATCCGCTCAGTTCAAATCCGCCAGTAGTGCGTTTGGTTTGGGACAACGATGCCATAAACGAAACCGGTTCACACCTCCAGCGGTCAACCAGTAAAACGTTCCCGCCGGCAACGACGATAACGTTTAATCTCCCGCCAAATTCATCAGCTTACAACGATACCGCAGTTGCTAAGCACGCCACGTATTACTACCGTGTAAGTAATTACAACGGCATAGGTGAATCTGCTTACAGCAACATCGCTATTGCCGCGACACCCGGACAGCTTCCGCTTCCGCCAACCGCGTTGACGGTAGCCGGAACAACCCAGACGACAGTCTCTCTGTCATGGATTCCAGCGGCCAATTCGAAGTCCACCCTTGTTCAGAGAAGCACGGTCAGCGCCAGCGGCCCATGGGTCACGTTAGCATATGCTGACAGTAGCTATAAGAACGCAGGCTTGAAAAAGAATACCACCTATTGGTATAGCCTTAAAGCCTATAATTCTGACGGTTATTCGACAGCAACTGCGGCGGTTACCGCGGTAACCCAGCCTTAACCGGCAGGCGATCCCGGCAGGGGGAGGAATATTATTCCTCCCCCTTTTTTTTACCGGATTCGTGTCGCGCCAGTACATAAAAAATTAAGAATGAAATAAAAACTATGACAGCAAATCCAGATCGCAGGTTATATTATATATAGCATTGTTGATTTTTGATTTGATAATTTTAGAAATTCATAATATTGAAAAGGGAGGAAGAGAAAATGGCGTTGACCCGGATCTCATCATCCCAGAGTGTGACCGGTGAAATTGTTGACTCCGGATTCCAGTACATCATCGCTGGAAACCCGGAAAGTACATCTTTCAGCATCAGCGGTTACCAAGGGCTTCTTTCCGACGATGCCGCAGATGATATTACGGACAATTACAGCAGACTGGACGCAACTACTCTTCACGAGCAGGATGCCGGGCAACCGGGATATATAGATATTAACAGCACCGCCGCCATTACCGGGATGAACGATTTGCCTGCCGCCTCCTTGATGCTTCCTTCAGTCAATAACAACGTCGCCGTTCCCCGTAGAATTAAATCCAATATCACTGCCGATGCCGCAAAAACGGCGTTTACCGGAAACGTGAACATTTCCGTTAAAGAAACGTCCGAAAATCCAACAGAATACAAAATCCCCGCCGTTACCGGGAACGTCAAGTCAGAATTCGCCGCTGCCGATTATATTGTTTCCGGCAGCAGCGCTTCAATTAATTTAACTACAAGTTCCGGGCTTTTAAGCGGAACCGCCACTTACCGTATCGACAATGTCACCCTCCGGGCGATTGACGCTGATAAAACAGGCGTGGACGACAACCAGCTTTGTTGGGCAGCGACCGCGTCCAACATGCTTTACTGGGCCGGATGGGGCAAGAACACGGGAAGCCTGACGGTTTCGCTGGAAGACGATCTGCTGGATTATTACCGGGAAAATTTTACAGACGGAGGCGGCTATATTGAGACCGGGATCGAATGGTTCCTGGACGGAAAATATTCATTAAACAGTGAACCCGGCGCCGCGCAATTTAAAAAAAGCGGCGGCGGCGATTTTTTCCCCAATATTACGATTTCCAACTATCTTAGCTTTAGCTATGACCAAACAGCCGTAATGACCAACATGGACAGTTTGCTGAGAAAGGGAGATGTTTGCGGGCTGAGTATTTCGTGGCTCAGTTCCGGCGGTCATGCCGTTACCTGCTGGGGTTTTTCATACGACACCAGCGTTGCCAAAAGCAATAAAAACTATTATACCGGAGTCTGGATTTCGGACTCTGACGACGGATTAGGCCGGAGCGCTCCGGACGTTGTCCGTTACTGTCCGGTCAGTTGGAGCAATACGGACCAGGCCTACCTCTTAACTTACAAGCCCGCCACCTACGGTATTCTAACTGGAATCGCCGGCCTGGCTCCTGAACCTTTTTCCTTCAATGTTTATAACCCGGTATCCGGAGAAACCGTGCATGACGGGACTCAAACGGTTTTTGCCGGCGGAACAACGCTCAATAATATCATCAGTTGCGGAGGAAGCCAGATTGTGTCATCCGGCGGCGCCGCAAATTCCACGACCATCAATTCAGGCGGAAGTCAGGTTGTATCCTCCGGCGGCATAGCAAATTCCACGACCATCAATTCAGGCGGCAGCCAGACGGTAGATTCCGGCACGGCGAGCGACACTATTGTCAATTCAGGCGGAAGCATGTACGTGTCTTCCGGAGGGATCGCAGCCGGCGCGCTGACGCTTGCCGGCGGGCATGTGACGGCGGCGGACAACGGCAGTCTGCAACCGGCGGCGATGAGTTTCAAGCTGGCTCATGCTCAAACCAACGATACGCTTTTGACTATCGAATCCGGCGTTGTCGGCGACATCAGCCAAACCACATTCACGCTGGACGTAAACAACGCCGCGACCGGGCTTTATATTCTTAGCTCCGGCGCCGACCTCACCGGCATGAGCGGCGCGGTGTTTACAGTGATGAACAACAACGGACAAAACGTTAATTTGCAAGTCGGATCCAGCTATACTTTTGCCGATGGCGACACGCTGTCGCTCAGTTTGTCCGATGCCGCGACCGACCAGTTGACGGCTGTATTTTCCGTTGGCGGAGGCGTTGCGGACACGTTGCCGCCGACTGTGCCAACTCGCCTGAAGCCGATAGTCACCGGAAGCCGTGTGGCGTTTGACTGGGCAGGCAGCGTTGACAAAGGCGGCATCTATCAATATGAATTTCAGGTTGACAACAACAGCAATTTCAGCAGTCCGGAATACTCTGAACTGGTCACTGACAGTCAGGCCTCCGAAACCCTCGCAGTCGGGACTTATTACTGGCATGTGCGCGCCCAGGATAATTCCGGCAACTGGAGCGCCTGGAGCAGATCTTCGTCGTTTGTCGTAACCCCGGTTGACGCCGCCGGCAACACCCGGCAAACAGCAAGTGACATTTCCAGCCTCGACAACTGGGTGGGGTTCGGAGATCCCGCGGACTTCTACAAACTGACCATGACTAATGCCGGAACGCTGACGCTGGAGTTGACCGGCTTAACCGGTAACGCGAACCTTTCGCTGCTGAGCGCTGCCGGTGCAAGGGTGAAAACCGCCGCTGCCGGCGCCGCCAACGAATCCATCACGCAAAACTTGCCGGCCGGCTCCTATTATGTTAATATCTCGCCGGGAGCAGGCATGAACAGCGTTTATTACACGCTGACTAACACCAGGAATTATTTCCCGACGGATACCGCCGCAAATACCCGGAAGGCGGCAAAGGATATTAACTCAGGCGTGGACAACTGGGTGGGATTGGGCGATGCCGCGGACTTCTACAAGCTGACCATGACTAATGCCGGAGCATTGACCTTAAATTTGACCGGGTTGAGCGGCAATGCGAATCTGTATCTGCTGAATGCCGCCGGCTCCGTATTAAGGCGTTCCGCGAACGCGGGAATTGCCAATGAAGCGATTAATAACATATCCTTGCTTACAGGTACCTATTATGTGGCAATCGCCGCGGCAGATGGCGGCAAAGGAATCATCAACACCAATTACACGCTGACCAATACTGTTAATTATTTCCCGACCGATACCGCAGGCAATACTTTTGCCGCCGCGCGGCAGGTGACGGCATCCGACCCCGTTAGCGAATGGCTGGGGTTTGGCGACAAGGACGACTATTACAAATTTGAACTGGGAATTGCGACAACGGCGACACTTGACTTGACCTGCATGACTTCGAATGTCAATTTGTGTCTCTACAACAGCAAAGGCGCACGACTGGCAGTGTCCGCAAACAGCGGCAACATCGACGAGAACATAACCAGAACGCTGGCGGCTGGAACCTATTACGTCAGGGCAACGCTGGCCGGCATGGACAATACGGAATACAGTCTGAATTTCAATATTGATCCGGCGGCTTTCAAACCCGGCAGTCTGCAACTGTTCGCCGCTACCGGCACGCGAACCGGCAGTTATGGTACAACTCTGACCGGCAGCGACGACCCGCTGAAGAAAAGCCAAGGGATACTTGCCGGTTGACACTGCGTTATCTCTTCCCGCAAAATGCTGATCCCGGCGAAAAGCCTGTCTGCCGCAGAAAAGAAAAGACTTCAATATCTCATGCAGTATAGCTTATGTCACGGGTTCGCCGTGTGCGTACATTGGTTTGTCTGAGATGCTTAATCAATGTCTCTTTTTCACTTTTTTTCAACTTCTTTAATTCTTCAAGGATTAAGCGGTCCAGAGGATCGGAAACCACTATTGCATTTTCCATTAATCCCATGTCAAACCCGGATTTTTCCTCGATAAAAAGATCCAGCAGCCGCATTTCCTCTTCCGAATCAAGGAACGCATGGAGGTAATCCAGAATCTTGCCGAACGTATCGCGGTCGGGAACCGAAGATTGCTTGAAGTACTTGGTCAAAGTCGCCGGCGACATACTGATCGCCTTGGCAAGATCAATAGCACGGATGTCTTTATTCCATAGCAATAGTTTTAAATATGTGCCGAATTTTTCCATAAATAACCTTTGAAAATTAATTTATTCACGTTACGTGCAAGTTTTTAAGTTAATAATTTATCGATAACCGTCTCCACTATCTTTGGCCTGAAAAACTCTTATTGTCTCGTAAGCTTACTCCTGTCCGCAACGCTTCCGCATCCGAAAGTTTCGGAACGGAACCAGTTGTCGAATACGATTTTTACGATTCTTTTCAACATTTCATCTACCAGGCAGTAAATATCGATGATATATTTTTCGGTGAGTATGATGGTCAAGACTTCAAATTAGACGTAATCATCCAATTTTAAAATTTTTGTTGCCATTATATATTATGGCAAATTCATGCTCAACTTTCAAAGTTATAACTGTTTTTTCATTAAAAAACTTGCACACAGCGTTATTTTAAAGAATTTTGTTACCATAATATGACGAATTCATGCTCACTTTCAAATTATATTTGTTTTTTTCATCAAAAAAACTTGCTCATGCCATAAAATATTAAACCAATACCATATATTTTGAAAAAATTATTTGCAAAAAAAACAATTCGCTATTGCATTCCATTTTACCCGGCACTACTATATTTTACTAAGAGGTAAAATAGGGGGGTTTATGAATCAACTAGACAGAAAATCTATTTGTCGCGTAATTGATAGGTTGGTGGACACCAAAACTATCTCGCCAGAATCAAGAGATGAAATCCTTAATCTGCTTGGACTTGAGAAAAAAACAGGTAATTATCAGGCTGCGCCGAATGAATTACAGCAATATCAACTCCAGGATAATAATCTAAAGGCATTGTTGGCCTCGACAGATTGCGATGCGTAAATAAGCGCTTAGGATCGACACAAAAACAAAATCACATTTTCTACTGCCCGGCTCCCTCTGCTCTTGGCATGATGGTGTAGTTCCACTTTCCAAGCGTATCGTTGTGGATCACGGCTAGTTTTTTTAACTCAGCCTTAGTCGCCTTGA
>CAIKZE010000440.1 GCA_903831825.1 uncultured Lentisphaeria bacterium
AAAAATAAACTGTACTTAAAATCCAACATTTTTAAATCCTTTATTTAAAATTAAGCCGTGGGATGCTAAAATATTCCCGATAGGCATTGACCATTGCAAAATAGTTTTGTATTGGAACACTGTCAGTGATGGCATTACTGGCTGTGAGGAGATGTCCACCATTTCCCATTCCATCTTCGAGGCATTGAATAACCACGTTCCGTATTATGTCCGGAGAGGCAAAACTTAATGTGTTGCCACAGTCCAGATTACCCAGAAAGGTGATTTTTTCTCCATATATATTTTTTAATTTCTTCAATTCCATTCCCGCATGCAAGTCTATCTCCAAATATCCGTCAACTCCTGAGCCTATGAGAAAATCTTCTATAACGCTCCAAAGATTGCCGTCACTTGCATTAATTGCATATGCGTCAGCAAGGTGAATTTTGGCGGAAAGCTTTTTCAGTTCAGGCATTATAAATGTTCTGTATGATTCAGGAGATATTAAAGGGCGGTTGCCTGCGAAATCTCCGCCTATGCCGATCAATTTTATCTGATGCTTAAAATATTCATCAATACGTTTTTCACAGTATTCAGTGGCAATGGAAAAATGCTCATGGGCGGATTGCGGTTCCAAAAGCATGGTCTGCATAAGGTCAATATCCGTCCACACTCCGTGTGAATATGCGGGAGCAAGTATCGGCAGGTCAATGCTTCTATTTTTCATTTCTTGCTGAAGAAAATCATAAATAAGAAAAGAATGTTCTGAAATTTGCAACGGGAACTCTCGCTTTTTATGATTTCTGCGAACTACTATTGCCACGGGATCATCCGCATCTGAAATATTATTATCCGGCAATGTATTTATTTTCGATGGAGGCGCTTGATTGGGCAACTGATAAAGCATATCATGCCCGAAAAATTCTGCAATATCCAATCGGTCAATCGCCAACTGACGGACAGAATTTTCCCATCCCATTTCATCAACGCAGTCATCCCAATGGAGAAACGACGCAGGCCTTCCCAAAATAAAACTGGTTAATTTTTCAGAGTCCAGAACATATTCCCAAATGGGCGTTCGATCCGGCTGCTTATGGTTGAACGAATTAGTTATTCTTTCTCTTGAAGTCATACAGCTTCCTTTTTTGCTTAGCACAATATTTTAAAACTGAAACTCATGAAAGTAATTTTATGAACATTACAATCATGCTACATTTTCGAATTCATATCCTGTTTGCTGCTGTTGCCGCCGTATACGCATCCTGGAGCGTCTCCTCCTCTGGACGGACGGGATCCCATACGGTTCCTGCGAAGATCGCAACGCTTGGCTGGATTTCGGCCTCGAAAAGACCGTCCTCAACAAGGGCGCAGACCGTCATCTTGCCCTGATGACACTTAAGCATCTCCCGATAATAAGCGATTGCGGTTTTGTAGTAGGTTAACCACAACACGTTGACTTTATCCCAATACCGACGCTTAACATCTAGCCGCTGACGTATTGCCCAGGCCCCTCTCTCGCCTAGAATGAACGATTCATGATTCTCAAATTCCGAGTCCCATTCTAGGCAGGTCCACCCCTTTGGAACAATGGCAAACTCGTCC
>CAIKZE010000441.1 GCA_903831825.1 uncultured Lentisphaeria bacterium
ATGTATTATCTTCATTACCTTCATGTTCTTCATGGTGAAAATGTATTTGTTTTTTGTGTCTTTTTGTGTGTTTTGTGGATAAAAAAGGATTTCCTTTGCGGCTTTGTGTCTTAGTGCGAGAAAAAAGGATTTGGAAAGTATGCCAGTTTCGCCGAAACTGGCAAGCAAGGCGGTTTTGGCAAAACCGCCATACTCAACGAAAACATAGAGGGTATCTCGCACGGAGGCACAAAGGCACGGAGGTAAAACCGGAGTCAGCGAATGAGCGCGGCAGCGTCCGCATTCACATGTATCATCTTCATTAACTTCAAGTTCTGCATGGTGAAAATGTATTTGTTTCTTTTATGCCTTTTTGAGTGTTTTGTGGATAAAAAAAGTATAAATGGGGGTCATTCATTGATTTTATCCTAAGTTTGTATACGAAAAAATCATATGGGGCTGCCCCGCATATGATTTTTTCAACATCAGAGACATCGATTTGGCGATGCCATGCAAAAAAGTAATTAGACTCTTACCGTTTCAAACGCAATATTTTTAGTCCGTGTGACGGCACTTCAACCGTCAATCCGGTTCCGGGCGGAAGCGACTGATCCGTTTCAAAATCGGTGATGACCTGGTAACGCTCCGGCAGTGATACTTCCGCTTTGATGCTCTTGTTTTCCGGATTAAAAAGAACTAACAAATTATCCTGTCCGGAACTTTTGCGATATAGGCCAGTTCGCAGAGAATCAGGGCTAATCCGATATTTTGAGCAACGGGCATCGGTAAATTCAGTGTCCAGAAAGCCGCCCCAATCGCGTTTCAGTTTCTGCCAGAAGTTGGTGACCGTGCCGCTGTCAATGTAAACAGGCCATAGCAATGTGCCTTCACTCAATGTCCATCCCAGCAGTTCACGCGCCAATTCCGGACGACGGTTGAGTTCGGCGGAATAACCATATTGCGGCAGTACGATGGAGGGTATGCTGTGCGTGCCGCCATGAGCAGCTCTGAATCCGGGAGCAGTGATATCGGTGATCTCGGCGATTTGAGCTACCGGGGTCCCTTTGATTACAGGCTGGAGCCATGTTGCGGTATAATCAAAAGCATGTTTGGGTTTGATTCCTTCCCCATGCAGTTCCAAATCGCAGAAAGCGTTGATCGGATAAAGTTCCCGGATATGGTGGCCGATCATCCAGGGATGCCGGTCTGTCCGATATTTTGCAAAAAGCCAGTAAAGCCGTTTATAAAGATCACGCGCCGCCAGCAACTGCACCGTGCCTTCTTTAGTGCCGTCGCGAGTGATATAACTCAGATTTTTGGTATCGTCAAAGTTTTCCTGCGGCAGCGGCAGATCAAAATAAAGACCGTCAAAATCGGATTTCTCCAGCATCTGCCGGATGGCATCGGCAAAATAATCTGCCCACGAACTGTCCGGCGCCACATAGGCCATCTCGGTGGTTTCGCGTCCGGCTATGCCGTCGCCGGTAAATTGAGCCGGTTTAAGATTCCAATCGACGGCATTGTATAAATATTCTTCAACCGGTTTGGAATCCTTCTTTTTCGAGACTGAGAAGCGCTCCACCGGTTCGCTCCATTTCGTCACCGGCGTGCCGCGCGGAATGATGTCATATGTGGAGATGGCAAACGGAGTCAGATAGCAGTATGTTTTTTGCCCTGATGCGTGGCAGCTCTTCACCATATCGTTGAATCGCTCGTAATTCAGCGGCAGCGGCCGGGAGTAGGAGGATGACCAGAAACGCGGATCGACGTAAAAGGCGTTGCCGCCGGCTGCCGGGCGGGTACCGCCCACCAGCCGGAAGTCCCGCCAGTCCCGGAAATTCGGTTTGACCGGTCCCGCCTGCAGGAGGATGGTGAAGTCCAGCTCATGTTTGAGTTCTCCCGGCTTATTTACAATCAGCAGCCGTACCGTCGGCCCGGCTGCGGACGGAAGCACCTCCACCCGGTTGTTCCCGGAATCAATCCACCAGCCGCGACAGCTCTCGGCGGCTAAATTACAACCAACCTGATCATTGCCGAGCCAGAGACTCGGAAACGTTTTCCATTCTTCGCGGCATACCCGGCCAGTCTGCCACCAGCGCCGGGATTGAACGGTCATCAGCGGCAGATCGGCAAAGGGAAATTCCAGAGAAAGAGTTTCAATTGCCGCCGCAGACTCAGGTTTTATCAGGATGCGGACAGTCACCAGCCCGTCGAACTCAAGAGTATATTCGGCCTTCAGACGCAGACCGGGAAGCTTCCCCGACTTCTCCAGCCTGACGCGGCCGGGAGCTGTCGAAAGAATTTTTGTTTCCGACCAGACGGCTGTTTTTTCTCCTTCCCGCGTCCGGCATTTCAGGGCAACTGGAGCGGCAAGGAGTTTTTGTCCATGACTGGTAATCTGCGCAAGCATGGAATCTCCGTTCCAGTCGTAGTCTCTGCCCCATACGGAAAAAAGGTTGTGCTGCTGCAAAATAGGGGTCCATGGCTCAGGACACCAGTCCGTGGAAAGCGCCGCAATTCCGGCGCGCTCCTGCCGCCACTGCTCGTGAGGCGGACGCGTCCAGTCGACGGTGCTGCTGTGGACAAGTTTCCCTGAACGTTCGAATAATGCGGTCTCCAGTTTATAATCTCCGGGTTCCAATTGATCCAGCGGCAATTCTGCTTCAATACGGGATGAAACCGCCAGATCTCTGGTCATGGCGGCAACCCCGTTACGGATAAGTGTCAGCCGGATGCGGCCATCGATGGAGCGCGTTCTGGCGTCGCCGTAAAGAACCGGATGAACCAAGAGCATATTTTTCGAGGGAACCGGTGTAAGCATCACGTTGATGGACGGAAAAAAACGGAACATGAACTGGCGATGAAAAAACGGTTTGCCGCCGGTCGTCAGTTGTGAATTCAAAAGATAGACGTCCGGCATCGCCAGTCTGGCTGAGAACTCTAATTCTGCCGGAGCCCCGGAAGCAGTCTTAAATTCCCGGCTCTGCCGGTCGAAACTTTTTCCGGAGAGGATATCCAGTTTTTCATTAATCAACTGATCAACCACCATGCCCTCGCTGGAACGGCGGAAGTCGGGAGACACCAGTTCAAAATCGGCTTTTCCTGACTCAGCTACCGTGGCGGAAAGTTCAAGATGTTGTCGAATTTCGCCGGAATCCAGCCCGTCATATCGCGCTTTAACGCCGATTTGGGAGGCGGCGAGCCGCGCCAAGCCCTGATAGTGGTCGAACCAGATCGGCTGCGGGGTCAGTGTGTAGCGGATGCCGTTGACCAGAAATCCCAGCGACACCCGGAACTCGCCCTCCTTAGCGGCAGGTCGCGGGATTGCCAGTTCCACGGTCCAGCGGCCATTCGCCACCCGGCTGACGGAACGAATGCCGAAGTCAGCGGCGGCGTCACGCTGGCAATTGCCGCGTGTCCAGTCTACCGATTCTTGCGCATCGTAGATGTTATTTGCCGCATTCAGAGTAAAGTACATCCCGGAAAAAGCCTTGTTCGACGGGGAATCCTGAGTCAGAAAGAGAACAAAGATATCTCCTTTGCCGCTCTGCCGGTCATCATCACGGGCAGATGTCGATATGAGCGGCTGGTAATTCTCCGGCAATGTGATTTCTGCTCCAAGATAGAAAAAATGGTCGTCCTGCCCCCATGCGGTAATAGAGGAACCGGATGCCAGTTCAAAATTTTTACTGCTGTCCAGCAGCCCGGGCAGCATGGTCGGATATTCGTCAGGATGAATCACCCCGTCCAGTTTAGAGGATGCCATTGGAGCAAGCGGTATGATCGCCTCGGATGCCGGAACCGGCGATTTGCTATTCCCCCCGCAATAAAGTTTGATCTCGGCTTCGGTAAGCGGTCGGCGGTCAAAAATCAAATTCTTGATCTGCGTCTGATACTTGGCAACGCCGCCGGTATTGCGCCCGATGGCGATAGTTGTAAAATCATCCGGAAAAAAAGCGGCGCCGGAGGCAGAACCCACCAGCGAGCCGTTGAGATAGATATTGACGAATTCACCGCGCTTCCAGACCATCGCGAGTTGTTGCCATTCTCCGTTCCGGCAGGCGGAGAGGGCCTTGCGGTCCATCACCGGAAACTGGTTATTGGATTTTCCTGTTGAGAGCTTTGCCTGCGTCATCAGCCAGAGACCGCTGACCGACTCGTATTTATAAAGCGAGAAATTGCCGTTCAAGCCGTCAATTGATTGCACAAATATGATGTTTTCCTGCGCGCTCTGACCATCCCAGTTCACCGGCTGAAAGTCGAATATGACGCTGCCGGACTCTCCGTGCCAGTCCGGCAGTGTCAGCCGTAACTCATTGGCGCGTCCGCCAAGCAGCAATGCTTCATTTTTAAAGGACAACTGCTCCGGGGAGGTGAGTATCTTCGCTTCTCCCTCCTGCCTGTCCAAACCATTTTTAAGCGGAAAGTGCGGTGCGGCAAACGCAACCGCGGCATATACTGATAATCCCAGAACCCATAATTTTTTCAACATGATTGCTCCTATTCTCACTGGTAAGCAAAAAATAATGTCTTTTCTTTATTGATGTTGTTATAACCGGTATTGCCATCCAGCCATCTTGCCCGCGCTCCGGCGTGACCATCAAAATACAGTACATTGCAACGCGAGTTGACGGGATGTCGCCACTGGAGTTTATCGTAATATGTGGTAGCTGGTCCGAAAATGCTGTTCAGCGCATCAGCAACCCAGGCATTGCTGGACAGCGCGTTTGAGAAGACGTATCCTGTGCCCTTGATATTTTTGCCATAAACCCCATAGTTGCTGGCGCCTTCCAAATTCATATTGACGCCATAACTAAGCCAGTTTGGATTCAACTCGGAGGCGCATCTTAGCACCGTCATCTTGGTTAATGGCGGCCTGGTGACCGGATCAATCGTTCCCAGCCTGAGATAAGGACGGATGAAATCCGCCCAGCAGTGCGAAGGGGTTAAGCCGTCTGTTTGCGGCGGTAACCAATTAAAGTCATCACTGTATACTCGCAATGCTAAACCAACCTGTTTTAGATTACTCAGGCATTGGGCGCCTTTTGCTATTTCTCTGGCCTTATTTAGCGCCGGCAGGAGCATTGAGGCCAAAATTGCGATGATAGCTATCACAACGAGGAGCTCTACAAGTGTAAATTTGATGGGTGGGCGGTCGCGGCGTGAAACAGTATGCCTCTTCATTGGATCCTCCGTATCCGTAATTGATGAATTGGTTAAACAGTTTTCTGACTCCCTCGGTATCCGTGATTTTTGACTGCAAAACATTTGAGAACCCCCTCTTAGTGTTTATAAACAGGTTTATTACTTTGATAACGCCTTCAATATCTGAGACTTTTGATTGCAAAACATCCGTGAACTCTCCTCTGATAGTTTGTAAACAGGTTTAGTGCTTTGATAACTTCCTCCGTATCTGAGATTTTTGATTGTAAAATATCCGGAGACAGATTGTAAAAATGCCTCTTCACCAGAATTCGTGGGTAAAAGTTGGTTCCGGAAGTTCTCCGAGTTGATGGTATAAGCATATTTTAGCGATTTTTATGGTTCTGAATCCGAAAGATTTTCTGATGGTCAAATTTATTTTTCTGTTCAACCC
>CAIKZE010000442.1 GCA_903831825.1 uncultured Lentisphaeria bacterium
CAGAATCAATTCCCATCCATTCCGGAAGCTGGCGGAACTGCTGCCGCATAACTGGAAAGCCGCAAGGGAAAAGAAATAAATCAAAGTTGTCAAAACCGTGCGCTGTCTTCCGTGTCATGGACTCGTCGGGAGCTTACGAATAAAACGGATGATGAAAAAGAAAAACGGCGACGTTCCGGAGTGGCTACTCGCCGGATTCGGATACTGCGTGCTCATGGGCTGATTCGTAAAGTACCACGGGTAAACAGGTATGTTGTCACGGACAAAGGACAGAAATTCGCCACCGCGTTACTGAGTGCGTCAAACCTTGAGATTGAGAAACTTATGGAAATGGCTGCATGAAAATCTTTCTAAAAAAACAAGAAGATGACGGATAGTAGTACGGAAAAAACCGCCTGGGCCCAAGCCAACGGTTACTCCGGCGTCTTCTGCTGGGCAATACATCACGACGCCATGCCCGACGGTTCCGCCCCGCTGACCCGGGCAATGCGGCAAGCCTGGAAAAATTCACGATAACAAAAACCGGCATCATGACGCATCAACGCCTGAGAAATTTTGATTTTTTAACCGTTCCGCAATGGAAAATAATTATTTTAAGCTGTAACTTAAAGTCCTGTTTTCTCCTTGCCCGGATGGCGGAATGGCAGACGCAACAGACTTAAAATCTGTCCCTCGATAGAGGATGCGGGTTCGACTCCCGCTCCGGGCACCAGCTTTCAAGCACAAAAGTTCCAAAGATAAGCCTTTTAAGTAATAATCATGTTTTTCTTATGATAGCCTGTTTTATGCCATGAAAAATCGAATAGAGTACCCAATTCGTACTCAAATTAAAAAGATCCGCCGGCATAAATGACTATTTATTTGGAGATAAGGTTGGATTTTTAGGCCAATGCATCCCCTTGCGAGTCATATAAATGTTTGTATTTATAGTTTCAGTTGCTATTCTTATAGTTATAGCATTTTAAATAATATTTTATAAGTGTTAAATTGATGAGGGGGTTGTCATAATTTATCGGACGTGGATAAGTCCTGTTCGTTATAGTTTTTTTGTCTGCCTTGGTTTAGGCTGACTCAAACCGGAGAGTTACCTGCCGGAGTTAAAGAGTAATATCGAAATATATTTCTGGCCATGGAAAGATTTTCGGTTTTATAATAATAATCATGGTTATAGGAAGAAGAAAAATGAATCTCTATGTCGGCAACCTCTCGTTCAAGACCACAGATGCATCACTCCAGGAATTATTCCAGGCGCACGGCAAGGTCGAATCTGCTCGCGTGGTCATGGATCGCGATTCCGGACGCTCCAAAGGCTTCGGTTTCGTCGAAATGCCCAACAGCGAAGAAGCCACGGCCGCAATCAATGCTCTCAACGGCACTGATCTCGATGGCAGAAGTATCAATGTGAACGAAGCCCGTCCGAAACCGGAAGGCGGCGAACGTCGCAGTGGCGGTGGATTTGGCGGCGGTGAGCGTCGCAGTGGTGGCGGCGGATTCGGTGGCGGCCGCAGTGGCGGCGGAGATCGGAGAAGCTACTAATTTTCAGTAACATCTAAGCGTTTTAATAGCCGGCAGGAGCAATTCTGTCGGCTATTTTATTGTCCCCTTCAGGGCTATTGCAAATTGGAACCGAAGTCTGGATTCAACCATGACAGCTTAAAAGAGTATTCTATCAGAGATACAATATACCGTTTATTTTTTTATTTTTTTGCGAAGTGAGCCAGGAGAAGAATTGAATTTATGACTGAAGGAGCGACAGAAATAGCTGGAAGAAGCAAACCCGCACTGACCGGCAATTTCCTTAATGGACAAACTACTGTTTTGCAGTAAGTTCACCGCTTTTTCAAGTTGTAACTGCAAAATGTAGGTGCCGGGGGAAATACCGAAATTCAAGGTAAATTCGCGGACAAAATGAGCGTAACTCATATTGGCGACACGTGCCAAGTCGGAAACATTGATATTATTGCCAAAGTTTTCCAGAGTATATTTTTTAGCCAATTTCAAGGGTTCCGACTTTACGGTTCTATTGGAATTAATAAGAATTTCCGCACCTAAGTTCATCATAAAAGAATAGGACAGGGCCGACATTTCACAGGAATCTTTTTCGTTGCTGTGACGGATGATTTTTTCAGCAGTTTCCAAAACATTGACGGAACTGTAAAAGTTTGAAACCGGTCCGCCGCGCTCAATAATCTCTTCCCCGATTCGCAAACATTCACTTCCCCGCATGATTATAAAGATAAACTCCCACTCTTTTGCTTGCTTGTACACCTCATAGCTGTGATTATGGGGAATTTTTAACAGCATTGCTTGATCAGGATGCAAAATAAAATTTTTATCTTCAAATCTTAACGCCCCTGCCCCGCTGATTGTATATTGCCATAAAATAAATTCAACATTTCCCCGCTTCAAACCATCCCAGGAATAATTGCCTCGCAAAGCCAGTTCAAAACCGGTCATGCTGATACGTGCATTCAGATTAATTCCAGCATTCCCGTAATGGAAATGACGGATAAAATGCTCATTCGGCAAGATTATTTTTGATTTTAGCATAAAATGAAAATATTTACATATTTTATTACAACTTGATTCCATTGTTACTGTTAATATTATGGCCTATTTTAATTATTAAACAAATGCAGGAAAGACATAAAATGAAAAAAACTATAAAAATTGCATTCATCGGTGCCGGCAGTCTCGGCTTTACCCGCCGGTTGGTTCTGGATATATTATGTGTACCGGAATTAAGAGATACTACATTTGCTTTGCATGACATCAATGGTCACAATCTGGAAATGGTGTATCAAATCATTGAGCGCGATATCAAGGCGAATAAATTGGCCGCTACGGTAGAAAGTTCGCTCGACCGCCGGGAATCGCTCAAAGACGCCGATTACGTGATCTGCTGCGCCAGAATCGGCGGACTCGAAGCGTTTAAAACAGATATTGAAATTCCGCTGAAATACGGAGTGGATCAGTGCGTGGGCGATACGCTTGCGCCCGGCGGGATCATGTATGGACAGCGCACAATCGCCGCCATGCTTGAATTCTGTAAGGATATCCGCGAATGCGCCAAACCCGGCGCCATCTTGCTCAACTATTCCAATCCCAATGCAATGAATACCTGGGCCTGCAACAAATACGGCAATGTTCCAACCGTCGGATTATGCCACGGAGTTCAACATGGCGCTAAACAGATTGCCGATGCATTGAAGATTCCAGCGGATCAATTTGATTACAAGTGCGTCGGAATCAATCATCAAACATGGTATGTTGAAGTGAGACGCAATGGCAAACTGGTTCCGCAACAGGAAATTTACGCGGCGATGAGCGCCGATGAAGAATTAAGCAGAACCGAAAAAGTCCGTCTGGACATGTTCAAACGTTTCGGCTACTATTCAACTGAATCAAACGGCCATCTTTCCGAGTATGTGCCATACTATCGCAAACGTCCTTCTGAAATTCTCGACTGGATCGATTTAAGCAGTTGGATCAATGGCGAAACCGGAGGCTATCTGCGCGTCTGCACCGAAGAGCGCAACTGGTTCGAGTATGAATTTCCGGAATTGCTGAAAAAAGAGCCGTCCAAGTTGGATGACCGTTCGCATGAGCACGGATCATTTATCATTGAAGCCTTGGAGATCGGACGAATTTACCGCGGCCACTTTAATGTAATTAACCGCAATCACATCACCAACCTGCCGGACGGCTGCGTAGTCGAGATTCCAGGTTATGTTGATCGCAACGGAATCAACATGCCGGTCTATGGCGCTTTGCCGTTGGCATGTGCTGCAACGTGTGCCGCCAGCGTCCGCGTTCAAGAGATGGCGGTTGAGGCCGCAATTCATGGCGATGTGATGTTGCTGAAGCAGGCGATGCTGCATGATCCGTTGACCGCCGCTGTATGCAATCCGCCGGAAGTATGGCAAATGGTTGATGAGATGATCGCCGCTCAAGCTGAATGGCTGCCGCAATACGCGCATTATGTGGAAGAAGCTAAAAAGAATTTAGCAGCCGGCTACATCAAATCCGGTGCCCTGCCGTTAAATCCGAAAACCAGACTTGAAGTTCGCGATACCGAAACTATAGTGAAAACCAGGCGCGAAGCTGAAGCTAAAGCTCACGCTGAAAAAGCGGCGGCTGAATACAATCCGGATAAACGCGTATAAGGAGATCGGGAATCATGTACAGTGAACTGAAAAAAGAGTGTTTTGAAGCGAATATGCTGCTGCCGAAACTTGATTTGGTGATTTACACCTTCGGCAATGTAAGCTGTGTCGATCGCCGGCACGGAATATTTGCAATCAAACCCTCAGGCGTTGACTATGCATCGATGAGTTATCGCGATATTGTCATCGTCGATTTTGACGGCAACATAATCGATGGAAAACTGCGCCCCTCCAGTGATACCAATACCCATTGCGTACTTTACAAAGCATTCGGCGGTATTGGCGGAATCGTTCATACCCACTCCGCGTTTGCTACCGCCTGGGCGCAAAGTTTGCGCTCAATTCCAATTTACGGAACCACTCACGCGGATCATCTGGCGACGGATATTCCCTGTACCGAATTAATGGCGGATGCTAAAATTGGTAACGATTACGAAACTGAAACCGGCAATCAGATCGTTGATTGCTTTGCCGGCAAATCATTGAATCCCGATGAAATTCAAATGGTTTTAGTCGCCGGACACGGCCCATTCGCCTGGGGCAAAGACGTCGGCAAAGCCGTTTATAACGCAAAAATTCTGGAAGAACTGGCGCATATGGCGCTTTTAACTGAGCAAATAAATCCGTCAGCCTCACGTCTGAAGCAGACGTTAGTTGCTAAACATTATGAACGCAAACACGGGAAGAACGCCTATTATGGACAAAATTAATTACGATAAAAAAATCTGGTTCATCACCGGCAGCCAGCATCTTTACGGTGAAGCAACGCTTAAACAAGTTGCCGCCAACGCCCAGACCATGGTTAAACACTTCAACGCCTGCGGTGTTATCGGTTTGGAAATTGAGTGGAAACCGACCGCAAAGACCGCGGATGAAGTAACTGCGGTTTTGCAAGCCGCGAATGCGGACAACAACTGCATCGGGGTTATTGCCTGGATGCATACTTTCAGCCCGGCCAAGATGTGGATTAACGGCTTGAAACGGCTGCAAAAACCGTTGCTGCATTTGCACACGCAATTCAATCAGGATATTCCGTGGAATACCATAGATATGGACTTCATGAACCTGAATCAGGCCGCCCACGGCGACCGCGAGTTCGGGTTTATCTGCACGCGATTGGCAATTGCCCGCAAGGTGGTAACCGGATACTGGAAAGATTTTGACGTCCAGCGCCGGATCGATGTGTGGGCGCGTGTCGCATTAGCCTGGAACGATTCGCAAACCATGAAAATTGCCAGAATCGGTGATAATATGCGCGAAGTTGCCGTAACCGAAGGGAACAAAGTTTCCGCCCAGATTCAATTCGGATATTCGGTCAACGGCTATGGCGTGGCCGATGTGGTAAAATGTGTGGATGCGGTCAGCGACGCCGAAGTTGAAGCGCTGGTGAAGTGCTATTCTGATCTTTATGCCATCCCCGACCGTTCTGAACCGGCCATGAAATCGATTAAAGATTCAGCCCGGCAGGAGATTGGACTGCGTAACTTCCTTAAAGACGGCAACTTTGCCGGATTCACCACCACGTTTGAGGACTTGGCCGGGCTCTATCAGTTGCCGGGGCTTGCATCGCAGCGGCTGATGGCGGAGGGATACGGTTTCGGAGCCGAAGGCGACTGGAAGACGGCAGCGCTGCTGCGCACGATGAAAGTCATGGCGCAGGGCTTGCCCGGCGGAACCAGTTTTATGGAAGATTACACCTATCATCTTGAAAATGGCCGTGAACGCGTACTCGGCGCTCACATGCTGGAGGTTTGTCCGACCATTGCCGCACAAAAACCGTCTTTGGAAGTTCATCCGCTGGGAATCGGCGGCAAAGCGGCTCCGGCGCGGCTGGTGTTCAACTCCCCGGCAGGTCCGGCCCTGAATGCCAGCTTAATTGAGTTGGGCGGTGGATTCCGTCTGATTGTCAATGGGGTTGAAGCGGTCGAACCGGATCAAGCGCTGCCGAACTTGCCGGTGGCCAGAGCCGTGTGGATTCCCAAACCGGATTTCCATACTGCGACCCGCCGCTGGATCGAAGCCGGAGGCGCCCATCATTCAGTCTACACTCAAGCGTTGACAACTGAACACCTGATCGATTACGCCGGAATTGCCGATATCGAAATTGTGGTAATTGCCGACTAATTCCGATTCGCAATCTTAGGAGTCGTTAAAATAAACTCAAAAGAAGCGGTTGGTTTTTCGCCATACCGCTTATCACTCTGCCGGAATTTTACTTTTTTGGACGATAAGCGCTTCGAGCCGTAAACCAAGCCCTCGCCGCTCAGGTTCGGAATAGTCTTTGGCATTAAGCTGCGCTTCAAATAAGGCAATGGCCGGTTCGGGGCGGTTCTGCTCCAGGCATATATCTGAATAACGCATCAGCATCTCGATATTTTCCGGAAATACTTTAGGTTTGGGATTACGGAAGTATTTTTCAATCAATTCCAGTGTTTGATTATTGTCGTTGAGCCGGTCCATATAAATCTCCACCAGCAGCAGATACGGTACCGGGTCAAACGGTTTCCGCGCCAGTATTTCATTCAGCGCGGCAATTGCCTCCGGATACTTTTCCTGTTCGATCAGCCCCTTGACCTGAGCGATTTTCTCCGCCGGATTTTTAAGATATTCCAGCGGAGTATAAATAGAACAGCCGAAAGACGACCCGATTTTAGGCGCGATGATATATGCGAAACACAGACCGGCAAATAATCCGAAGACCAATGCAATTACCAATCCGGCAACCTGCCCTACCGGATTGGAAGGAGTTGCCAAAGAATAAACCGCCGCAATCGCACAGAGAGTGCCGGTAATTGCCAGAGCAATATTTTTCTTATCCATAAAAATCCATCCAAAATTAGCATTTTCCCTTTTTTAATATACATTTCTATTATGATAATAATAATGAATAATTTCTAAAAATCACGGAGAACATCATGAGCAGCGGACGCTTTGCGGAATATCACAGAAAAACCAGAGAGACCGAGATTAAAGTAAAAATCAACCTTGACGGCGCCGGCAAAAGCTCAATCAATACCGGCATTCCGTTTATGGACCACATGCTGGAACTCTTTTCCAAACATGGTTTTTTTGACCTGGCAGTCAAGGCGAAAGGCGACATTCAGGTGGATTATCATCACACCATGGAAGACCTGGGCCTGGCGCTCGGGGAAGCCATTGCCAAAGCGCTCGGCGACAAAGCCGGCATCCGCCGCTACGGTTCCTGCCTGCTGCCGATGGACGAAGCGCTGGCGCAGGTCGCCCTCGACCTCTCCGGACGCCCCTATCTGGTTTATGACGTCATACCCCCTGCCCCGATGATTAAAGACATGGACAGCGCACTGTTTCATGAGTTCTTTCAGGCGCTGGCGGTAAAATCCGGCATGAACCTGCATATTCAGTTGCAGCGCGGTGAAGAAGTTCACCATGCGTTCGAGGCTATTTTCAAGGCGCTGGCCAAAGCGCTGGACCAGGCGGTAAAAATCGATCCGCGCGTAAATGGCGTCCTTTCCACCAAAGGCACGCTCTGAATCCCTCATTTTTTTAAATATTTTTGCTTTTTAAGTTTGATTTTTGTAAAGAATACGATATTTTAAGCCTTGTTTTACGAGCGAGTGTAGCTCAGTGGTAGAGCCTCACGTTGCCAACGTGATTGTCGACGGTTCGAATCCGTTCACTCGCTCCAATTTTTTTGCCTTGATTATTGATGTTTAAGCTCAAAGTTGTCTGCTCGCCTTAACATTTTCCAATACCTATAATTTACATTTTAAAAATCAAAAAGCAATCAATAAAGCAATCAGTGGCAACATGAGGCTCTACCACTGAACTACACTCGCTCGTAAAACAAGGCTTAAAATATCGTATTTTTTGCAATCCCAACAGCCTTATAATATTTTTTTCAATTATTTTCTTAAAAACTTTTCCCGCGGTTAAAGCCACATCGGCGAAAACGCTCAGGAAAAGACAATAATGGGTATCAGACCGGAAGCGCACCAATAAGGCATTAGCAATATTCTGCGGTTTGGAAAGAAAGTAACGATATGGCTGAAAATCGAAAAGGCTTAGCATGAAGACGGAAAATATTCGAGTATGTCTGGCAAGTTACG
>CAIKZE010000443.1 GCA_903831825.1 uncultured Lentisphaeria bacterium
CGACGTCCTCTTGTCCGGCGCCTTGTTTTCTTTCCTTCCACCACAGCCTCGATTGGCTTTGGAACAGGCGGTTGTAACAACTCGTCTAAACCTGAGGATATTGTATTGCGCGAGGCGCTTGTTGCCTTTGCTACCTGCGACACACCACCCCAGCCCAGCGCTTTCGCTTCGGCAGCCAAGTACAACCGATACTGCCTTTCATCTAAAACTGAGACTAACAGGTCGCTCCGTATCTTGATTTGCTGTAACTATTCAGCACAATAATTATCTATTTTTATTAAAAAAGTACTTGACACGGTTTTTCGTTCAATTTTTAAAAATTAGATATACCGATAGATATTGTTAGAATGCATTGCTAATGTCGCTATAAGCCTTTTTGCGGAAATATTAGTTAGCAATAGGAGTCCCTGCATCAGTCAGTTTTTTAAATGCGCTACAAGTCATTCTGGCGCGAAAAATTCTACTTTTAAAACCTGTGTTATAATGGCTCATCTAAAAAGCACAGGAATACAGGATGGCCATAGATCATATCAATGTCGAGGAAACCATTCAACGGGTTAAGGACCTGGTTGCCAAAGAGAAAACCCTCTCTCCGGCACTCAAGGCCGGCATTGATATCCTGCTGCTTCTTGTTACGATCCTTGTAAACCGGCTTGGGCTAAACAGCACAAACAGCAGCAAACCGCCATCAACCGATCGTTTTCGTCATCGAAAACCAAGGACTAATAGCGATCGCAGGCCAGGCGGTCAACCTGGACATGACGGTATCACCCTGAAACAGGTTGATACCCCGGATGAAATCAGGGAAATACCTGTTGATCGAAGCAGTCTGCCGAAAGGCAGGTATCAACGCGTCGGATATGAAGCCCGGCAAGTCATCGATATTGACATTGCCACCCTGGTAACGGAATGGCGAGCTGAAATTCTCGAAGACGGTCAAGGCAACCGGTATGTGGCTTCTTTTCCAGAAGGCGTCATCCGACCGGTGCAGTATGGTATCGGTGTCAAGGTCAATGCTGTTTATATGTCCCAGTACCAACTGATCCCATATAATCGAATCGAAGATCATTTTGAAGATCAGATGCAGATCCCTATCAGCGCAGGGACGATTCACAATTTCAATCAGGATGCCTTTGAGCGCCTCGAATATTTTGACAACTGGGTTAAAAATCAACTGACCGCCTCCGATTTAATTCATTGCGATGAAACAGGAATCAATATTGGCGGTAAACCAAATTGGCTCCATGTCATATCAACGGAGCAATTGAGTTATTATTATCCCCATGCCAAAAGAGGATGCGATGCCCTGAATGAAATCGGGATACTGCCCTTATACAAGGGGATCATTTGTCATGATCATTGGAAGCCGTATTATCAATACGGCGGTTTACATTCGCTTTGCAATGCCCACCATTTGCGGGAACTCGAAAGAGCCTGGGAACAGGACGGGCAACAATGGGCATCGAAAATCTCCGATCTTCTCAAAGAAATAAATAACGCCACCCAGTCGGCAGGAGGCCGACTGGAAGCAACCGAGTCAGAGCGATACCGGAAACGGTATCGGGAGCTGCTTAGCGAAGCTGAAACAGAATGCCCGCCTCCGGATGAAACCAAAAGAAAAGGCCGGCGAGGCAGGTTGGCCAGATCGAAATCCAGAAATCTTCTGGAGAGGCTGCGTGATTTTGAGAATGATGTATTACGATTCATGGATAATCCAATCGTACCGTTCACAAACAACCAGGCTGAAAACGATCTTCGGATGACAAAGGTTCAGCAGAAGATATCCGGCTGCTTTCGATCGATGGCCGGAGCAAATATCTTTTGCCGGATTCGAAGTTACCTCTCCACTTGTCGAAAACATGGCATTGGCTCATCCGAAGCATTGCGACTATTATTTGAAGGCAAGATGCCCTCGTTTGTTACGTGTGCTGAATAGTTACGATTTGCTCTAATATGATTGACATAGATACAGCATATCTCTATAATAGATAAATAGTCAAGTTGTTTTGTAATGCATCCTAAACCCGTTAATGTGTAATTTTGAGAAATATAGTAATTTATCCAGTCAAATATTGCGGCCAGAGGAGCTTTGGGCTGAACGAGCCAGGAAGTGGAGCTGTTTACTAAAATAATATATTTTGGTTTTTCTCCTTCAATTTCTTTTATGGCCTGTTGTTGAAATTGAACATCATATTTACTCCCGCTTACCAGGTGATAGGCATAAATAAACGAAGTGGCTGAATTTCTGTCGGCATAGAAAAGAATCTGAGGTTCGGAACCCAGGATTGCAATTTTGTCTGTTTTTGACGTATTGTTTTTAATGTAATCGGCAATTGGAATAGATTCAATAAAAGGATTTCCCTGGTAAATTACCCTGCATATTTGATTGGTGTTATCAATAAAAAGATAATCTCCATTCTGAACAAGAATAAATCCAAATACGAGAATAAAAAATAAATATTTATAATTGTTTACCAGGCTTGAAGAAATTCTTTCTTTAATCAAACGGTCAGTAAAATCAATTGACAAAGCAATGAAAATCGAAACAACAGGTAATAGCAGGATAAAGTAATGCCTGCGGAAATAATATCCGGGTGTAACTGAAATAAAAGACAATAGTAGAAAGGCAAGCAAAAATAGTTTCTGGTATAATAAAAATTTTCTGTTTAAAAATAAATATGATAAACCTGATAGAGCAAGAATCCATAATATATTGAATTCAACAAACATGTGTAAAAAGCTAGTCTTCAGATTAATCCAGCCCCAGTATGGTCCAATGGAGGAAGCATAATCGAGTGAATATACAAAAGTCCATTTGCAGAAGTTGAGAAAATCGTTTTTCAACCATGCAAATACTCCGGTCGTAATAAGTGGAAAAAGAATACCTGATGCGAATAATAAATGTTGGAAAAAGTTTTTGAAAATATAGGTAGGATGAAATTTTTGAGTTAGCAAGGATGGTATAAAGAAAATGACAGGGATAAAAAATAAAGCGTGTTGCTTCATTAAAATAGCTGACCCAAAAAATAAGCCTGACAACATAAAGTATTTATTTTCGATTTTTTCGGCAGCGATAATATAAAACCACAAGGCTCCTGTTATAAAGAACGAAACATAGTGTGTGGCGTGTGCAGCAAAGCACAGCATAGAGGCTGATGTAATGAAAACTGAAAAGAAAAGAATGGTAACGGCAGCGTGAAAATTTCCGAAGATTTTATTTATGATCAAAAACAAGAAGAAGCACGCACCCAAATTGAAAATTAAAAGAGAAAGTTTAATAGCAAAAATATTTTGTCCGAAACAAAACATAAAAAGGGAATAGATAAAAGCGACACCGGGGATTTTGTAAGAAAAGACTTCCCAGGGAGAATGCCCGTTTAAAATGAGTTGTGCTATATAGGCATATTCTCCTTCATCTCTTTCGAGAGGAATATATAAGAACCTGATTTTTATAATTAAAAGAAATATTATTGCAATAGTGATAGTAAAATAAAATAGTATCTGTATTGCTGGTAGGAATTTTGATTTTCATGTCAGCTTCAGGTGGTTATTCCATTTTCTCTCAGTAATGTCCGGTTAGGTTTTTGCATGTAGGTGTTGCTGATCGTGTTTTTTTGGAAGTTGGGGATCTGGTGAAGCTTCAGCAATGCGATGCTCGTTTTGGATATTAATCCGCAATTCCCTGACTCTTTTGATAGTAA
>CAIKZE010000444.1 GCA_903831825.1 uncultured Lentisphaeria bacterium
ATTTAGTCGCGTCACAAAATGGAGACCTAAGCAGTAATTCTGCTGGATAAAAAATCACAAGAGTTCATTTTAAGATTGCTTAATAACTTAAAAAGGACGAACTCTTGTGAAAATAGAATGCAATTTTAACTATAGCGTAGAAGTTGAAGAATGCAACATCGATTATTTGACATCAGGTTTCAAGCAGATTCAGGAGATGGTTTTTACAGATTTTGCAAAAACCTCTCTGGAGCAATTTGGCGATAGCGCGATGAAGGAGGCTGCAAAGCCGTTTTGTTGCACCTGCGGCAACAACAAAGATTTCATCTGGAAAACCAAGGATGCCAAGCCGATGAAAATAACGACTATTCGAGGAGAAATAGAATTGCCGCAGATGCAGGTGCAGTGTAAATCATGCGGCAAGAAAATGTTTATAAGCCGTGCGCTCCTCGGCATAGAAAAATATCAGAAGATGAGTTTAACGACGCAGAAAATGCTGGCATTGGTCGGGGCCTTGACACCCTTCCGCGTTGCGGAGAAAATCCTGGGAATGGTCGGCATCGGCATTGATCGCATGAAAGTCTGGCGGTGTGTTCAAAAGGTCGGGAAGGCAATAGTTTTTGATCTTGATCCGGAAGAACTGCCGTGCGGCGAGGCGGACGGAACCGGAATCCCGATCATCGGCATCAAGAAACGCGGTCAGGAATTGAAAGTATTCATTCAGAAAAAGATCGGTGGCGGAGTAAGGATAGCTGGACTGGCGATTGGCAAATATGACGCAGGCTGGGACAAGCTGTTTGCCCCTCTAAGAGAGACAATAATGTCGTTTGAAAACTTTCTGCTGGTGACAGATGGAGATACGAGCATTTTCAATGGGATAAAATGCGTGAATGTAATATTGCAGCGTTGCCTCTGGCATATTCCCCACCAGCTGAAGCACTGCCTGTGGGCGGACAAGGTAAAAAGAAAATCTGCGGACTGGCTGGAAATAATTGGCAAAATATACAACATCGTGTCATTGCGCTCGTATATGGAGACGGACGATATTGATGCTTTGCTTCTGGCAAAACGAACTCAGTTGAATAGCCTGATAACTTTATGTGCGGAACGGGGCTATAATGGTTGCGAGTCATATCTGACCAATGCCAGGCCGGATATGTTCAGTGCCCTTGAAAAACGCCTGAACGGCAAGTCCAGCAGCCTTGCTGAACGGGTCATGCGAACAGTCAATATGCGGGTAAATGTAGGTAAATGGACGCCTCAAGGAGCTCTGAATGCAATGAATCTGCGCCTTGCACATTACTATAATGACTGGCGTCCGGGAGAACCGGATGCGAAAGGAGTGAAAATAGTACGGTTATAGACAGAAAATATTGTAGAATTCGGCAATGCAATATTGTAATTACCATGCGTAATGATAACGTAAATTTGTACGGCGAAGCGGCGATTGGCTCTGCTGAGAAGCAACCAGTCAAGGAATAGCCGTGCAGGTAGACCGACAGGAAGGGGAGAGATTCTCCCCGACCGGTCAACATGTCGGGATGCCTTAAATGCCTTAAAAAATCTCGGGGTTTGGGGCAGAGCCCCAAGTCTGGAATGACGGCACGATGCCAGTTAAAATGAACTCAAGTGTTCAGGTCTCCAAGTTGAGACGCTACCAAATATTTGTATGCATCAATCGGCAATATTTTACCCTGATAGTGTTGCTGACCATGCTGATTGGATGGTTTCATGCATTCCGCGATACTGCGCTTTGACTTGAATGAGCCGTCCTGCTGCAAGCTTAACTCAGCTTCCATGGACAACAAGACTGAGTTATTCTTGGCAAGGAACTGCTGTATTTCCGGGGTGATGTTTTTCATTGTCGGCACCATCAGAATAAACGGAGTCTGGAGTAAAAGGTAAATCG
>CAIKZE010000445.1 GCA_903831825.1 uncultured Lentisphaeria bacterium
ATTACTCCCTACGTTTTGCTCGTTGCAGCCGGTAATTGGTCAGTATCCCGCACTCACGTCTGGCTCTGGCCCAACTGCCATCGCCCAGTTTTTTCATTGCCACCGCCTGCAAGTACAGATAATTCGCCCGCATATTCATATAGGACAGCGATTCCCCGCTGCGTAATAAAGCCAGGACTTCTTTCTTGATCTCGCCTGCCGTCATACTCCGGCGCAAACGGACACTCTTATAATCCACCCCGGCAGACTGGAGCGCTTTACCCCAGTTGCCGAAACGTTTGATTGCCGCCATGTACAACGGCTTGTGGTGATTCTGGGCGTGCTGCGAGAACAGCGGTTCGCCTTCCTTTGTCAGCCGCCGGATTTCGTCCAGCACTGACTGCCTGGTCCAGCTTTTATATTTCTTGATCAGGCTGTAATCCAGGCCGCATGATTCGATCGCTTCGCTCCATGAGCCGAAAGTCCGTTCCGCCGCCGCGTAAACATCTGGGTAAGTGGTGGAATAATAACGGGAGTTGAGATCCTCTTTGCCATGCCTGCTCATAATGTGATGCTGGATCATCTCCGGGAACCATATCTGCTTGAACATCGTGTCGCCTCATCTCATTCATTTGCTTAACGTTAACTGAAAAATAAAAACCTGATAAAATCGCTCTTTTCTGGCAAAAATCAAGAGCCGTTTTATCCATTTTACACTTTAAAACTACAATGAAATTACCGCCAATAAGCCGATTTACGACTTGCTGTAAAACAAAATTTTGTATGCCTCAATTGGCAATATTTTACTCTGATAGCGTTGCGGACAAGGCTGATGGTATAATTTCATACACTCAGCTATACTACGCAGCGGCTTGAATGAACCGTCCGGCTGTAAGCGCAGTTCATCGGCCATAGAAAGCAAGATGGAATTATTCTTGGCAAAGAACTGCTGTATTTCCGGGGGTATGTTTTTTACTGTCGGCACCAAAAGGATGAACGGCTTCTGTTGCGAAAGATAAAGCGAACTTATGGTGTCGGTTAGAGTTGATGTCTTATAGGTTAAATAAACCTCTGTGCCGGAATAATCGCCGAGATGCCAGACATTGGCGTGTTCTTTCCGGCGATCTGCTGAATAATTGATCCTCAGTGATACACAAAGCGCCTGATGAAAAATGTCCCTGCGCAGTGCATAAATTAGTATATCCCTGAACTTGAGCTGTATCGGGTCAGCTTGGTTCTGCGGACATACAGCTACAATATTGGATGGAGAATTCTCGATAACCTGACGCGGATAGCCTTGTTCACATGGCGAAGGGCAATTCAGCAGCTTGACGCGGCGGCCTTCGACTCTGAGATAATGAGTATAGAAAGTGTTGAAGCGATGCCAGCCAGACAAGCCTGACTGCCATTCTCTCCACGCCGCCTCCTGTTCCGGCAGTTCCTCAAGATAGTTCCAGATAACACGGTCTGCCATCTTTTTTCTCCTCTTAAAACTATTTGCTATGATAATTGCTCTAAAAATTATCGTGGATAAAACAAATTATCGCAGTGATTGAATATCTCATAATTTCTTTTCACTGTTCCGTCAACGGCCAACATGTAACGGCCGGCCAGGCGATCCAATACATCTTTATTGATAAAGTATCTATTTTCGTTGATTTTTGGATCAGACGACATTCCGCATTTTCTCGCAATAATACTGAACATTGTCCCATTTTGCGTCAGGCGGGATTCTGTGGTCGGGACAGGGAATGTAACCGCCAAGTTCAATTAACGGCTTGAGCCGTTCGATTTCGGCGTCAACCGCGGCATAATCCAAGGCAAAAACATTCTTGTTCATACCGCCGACCCCGCGCAGTTCTTTGCCGTACTTCTCGCGCCAAGGTGCAATTGACGCATTCCAGGTGCCTACTTCAATCGGAAACATCGTGTTGACTCCATTGTTCAGCCATGTCGGAATCAGCGAATCAATCATTCCGTCGCAGTCCAGAGAGATAATATTAATCCCATATTTGTTCAAAAGGCCGGTTATTCTTTTGTAATGCGGTCCGACCTTTTCATCAAAAACGGCTGGCGTAACCAGCGGGCCGTTTTTGTAGCAGATATCCTCCCAGAAATGTGCGAAGTCGAACTTGGCTCCGGTTTCGAGTACTGCCTTTACCGTTTGATATGAAAGTTCGCCGATAGTGGAAATTATTTCATCGAAAAGCGACTCGTCGTCAACATAAAGATAGCTGCAATTTTCCACGCCGATAAAGTTCCTTATCTGTCCGAACAGGCTTCCGCAATGCAAACCGTAAATATAATCGCGGTTATCGGATTTCAGGAATTCCAGTCCGCCGTTATCAAATGGAGCCATTTTATCGTTTACCCGTACATTTGCTTTTAAAACACGATCGGAATTGAACTGGAAGCGATGCTTGTAATGTTCCTCCCATTCTTTGCGGCCTTTGAAGAGATGTTCAATTTCTGACGGAATGCTGCCTGCGTCGGGCATTTGCAGGACAATTACGCCATCGCCGTTGAGAACATGCATTGAGCCGTCCGGAAATGTTTTGAGGATTTTCGATTCAAAACTAGGATAAAGCCGGTTATACGGGTAGAAACAGGAATAATAATTACAGTCAAAACCAAGCTTCTGCCCGATAATCGCATCTATGGGATTCCCATCGCTCCAATTCTTTGCTTCATCGGTGCTGATGCGCCCTTCCGCCGCCCACTTCTGAAGCGTTTCTGTCCAGAATCCGAAATGAACGACTGGAAGCCTGTCATACTTTTCGTAATTTAATACTGCCATTATGCGCTCGCGATTGTTCATTTAATAAACTCCATATTTATGTGCTGTTTCATACATGACCAAGACATTTTCCGTAGGTGAATTGTCCTGCAAGGCATGGGTCGGTGCGAAACAATAGCCACCGCCCGGCATCATGATTTCCAGAGTTTTCCGGCAGTAATCCACGGTTTCGCCTGCCGTACCATATGCAACGAGACCGGCAGTGCTGATGCAGCCGTGAAAAGCCAGCCGGTCGCCGAACGTTTTCTTGAGATATTCAGGCGACATATCCTTTGCTTCCGGTTGCAGCGTATCAACCACGTCTATTCCCATTTCAATGAAATCTTCAAAGGCCCAGCTGCTTGAACCGCAGGAGTGCATCATCACTTTTGCGCCATAGTTCTTGGCGACGTCTATATATTTCTGATAGCGCAGCCTTATGTGTTTCCTGAATGTATCCATGCTTATCATCTGACCATTCTGTGTGCCCAAATCCTCTCCGAGCCATACGAAATCAACCTTTCCTTTTCCTGCTTCGAGAGTCCGTCTGGTGATTTCAATTTGGATATCCATTCTGCGGTCAGCGAGAAGTAGTCCAGCAGGATCATCCGTAACCAGATCAACCAGCGTCTGCTCCATTCCTCTCAACATTCCATTCCCGTTGATAATGTCCCCGTAGCCCCCTGAGCCATTTATCGCGTATTGCGAATACTTCTCGCAATCCTGGCTGATTCCGGAGTAATCAAAATCATCAGGATTCGGCATCGGCCATCTTGCAATCTCCTCCTCGTTCGCAAGCTCAAGCGGAAAATCACAGAAGTCCCAGTAACCTCCGCTTCCATGCTCAACCCACTTCCGGTGAATACCCCAATTATCAACTTTGACTCCGCGTTCAGGAATGTCCTCGTGAAGTCTCTCTCCTTTATAAGGTGCGCCAACTCTACGAAAGTCAATATTCAGGAATCCTTACCTGCGACAGACGCAAAAAGGTATAGTATTTTTTGCAATGCGTTTATTTGAGAGCTGGTTGTGACTTTTTTTCATAAAATTTTGCAAATCTGCTTGAGGAAATAAGAAAAGACACCTTTTAGTATTG
>CAIKZE010000446.1 GCA_903831825.1 uncultured Lentisphaeria bacterium
ATCGCCGCGCGCATTTTTCAAGTGCCGCAATTCGTTTGATATGAAGATTTTTAACAGTGATTAATGATGGGCGATAGAACAGATATCAGAGATATGTAGCCCATTAAAAGTGATTTTATTTACGGCTCGATCCTAAGCAGGCGCCAGACTTGCTCATGCAGAGCGAGGACGTGTCTATGCCGGTAAAGGATACCGGATGGTCTTTCCTCCAATATTGTGAAACTTTGACCTCCGGCCTGCCATAGCCGAAATCCATCATTGCCTTGTAGGTATTCCAGAAGACGTCCGGAGTTCCGGTAGTCTTTATTTCATGCGTCAGGGCCACGCCGGTCCCGGTTCTTTCCGCCCATGCCGCCTTTGACTTGTCCTTGCCGCTGACAAGCCATAAGCAATAGGGGATGTTGCCCTGCTGCAAACCGATGCTTTCGGCACGGATGTAATCGCGGCTGAACCTGTCCTGGAAGTCGGCGTCCCCATTTTTGTCCTCCCAGGTATAGTTCATCTGGGCCATGCTCAATATCGGATTTATCGCGGCATTTGTCATGTGTACCATATTAAACACTGGACGCTTCATTTCAAGATACATCACACCGGTGCGACGCACATACTCGCGCATATTGTAAAGCCCCATCGAAGGCTGAATGTTTCCGTCCGGCAGATAGTAAGCGCCGGTAAGTGTCGTGTTGTAATTGGATGCGAAGAAAAAATCGTCCCAATAGACAGTATCCAGGCAAATCTCGGCCATCTGTTTCAAGTACCATATTGCGTAGTCGCGGAAGCTGGCAACAGGGTCCAGATCGTAGGACAGGCAACCTGTGTATTTCCATTTTCTGGTTGAGAATTCCTGGATCAGCCATTCATTGATGAAAGTCTGGCCTTCCGGCGTGTCCAGCCTTATGCCTCTGCCGTTGGTATAGAAGCACATGTGTTCGCTCATTCCTCTGAAAGCATAGTTCACATGGTTTTTATAAACTGTCGCCCATTTCTTCTTTTCATCCGGATTTACAATTGCATCCAGAGCCTTGCCATAACCTTTAAGCCAGTTTTCCATATAGGCGGTATCGGCAACGCCGGTTTTCCTTTTTTCGACAAGCTTTTTCAGGTATTCCATATCGCCGCCGCGCGGATAATAGTCGTCGCTGCCCGTTTCTCCACCCCAATATAAGCAGGATCCGAAGAATCCCAGGTAATTGTCCTTGTCCACGAACGGCCTGGCTTTATATGCGCCGAAGACTTTCAAGCGCCAATTCTCCGGCATGGGTTTAACAGGCGTGGCTTGAAACGCAAGTGTTATTTCTCTTGCTTCCTTGATGATTGAAGGTTGCGCGATAAGGTTATAGACGATTTCAAGGGTGTCGCCATTCCTGACAATCTCCTGGCAGGACTTTCCTGCCGCATTTATCCAGCCTCTGTCATTTTCCGCCGAGACGCATATGCCAAGTTCCTCGCCTCCCACCCAAAGGTATGGAATAAAATTGCCGATGATGAATTGATGAGCAGTTTTTGCGGAAGTCCACACGGTGCCTTTTCCTGACGGAACGTAACCGGCGTAATTGAATCTTATTCCATCAGTGCAGGCATGCATCAATGGAGCTAGGGAATTGTCCACCGGAATCACGAGACGCAAGGAATCTATTGGGTCATCGGATTTCGGCAGTTCAAGCGCCCATTTCATGAGCCCGTCATAATCCCACTCCACGTTGACAGTTCCTGAAAGCGGCCCTGCATGCCAATTCCCTTTTGCCGCCGCCTTCGTGTCTCTTTTTTCAGTCCATTTAAAATCAGTCCCTTCGGCAATATAAGTTTTGCCGCCGCTGGTCAATTCCAGTCTCATCGGATTTTTCAGGATGTTCAAGCCAAGGGCGTCAACCCGGGTCCAAAGGCCAAGCTCATTGATGCTATGTTTGCGTAAAATAGTGGAAACAACATTGCCGTCAATCTTTATCGGAATGTAAGGCGGAATTAGTATGTCGCTCATTCCTATCTTATTGCCTTCCCACTGGAACTTATGACGAACAAAGGTATCCTTCAACGGATTGACTTTCACCCCTTCAAGCGTCAGCGTCAGTTCATATTCCCCTTCGCCAAGGTCCGGCAGTTTCCAATTTTCGAATTTTGCGGAAAAGTTATTGAACTCTTTCAGTTCAAGTTTTTCGATGACTTTAGGGTCACCTTTTTTGCGAAGCTCAATTATGGCTCCCTTTACGTCTTTTTTATTTTCAAGAGCGCTAAAGTCCACTTTTAACTTCATGGAGTTAACGGAAGGGTAGTAGGCAAAATTAAAACTGATCCTTTCCACCGCGCTGTCCGAAACCACAAAGAAAGGTTCTTTGCGGGAGGCCGAAAAATTGAAGTCTCTGAGATAATAAATTTTTCCGCCGTCAGGAGAGCCGATCTTCATCCATGCGTAGATGATTTCGTCCGTCATTGCGGGAGTCGCAAGTTCGAGTATTCTGGTCTCGTTCGGCATCAACTCAATTGTCTCGGTCAGGTTGGAATGGGCGGAATTTCTAGGCCTCATTTGCATGTCCGCCGCCACTTTGAGCGCTTGTGTCCCGGGATTGTGGATGGACAGTTTCAGTTTAACCTTATTTGCTGCTTCATTAATGATCTGGATGTTTTGCACAACCGGCGCCGAATTGTCCCAGGTAATGACAGGCATGGTGTCGGTGTTCACGTGAGGCCCGCCAAACGGAGACCATTGCGACACTTTTCCATCAGGCGCGTCTGCCGTATGCTTCCAGTTCCGGCAGATTCTCACGCCGAAAGACTTGCCTTCAAGCGAACTGTTCACCCCGAGTGACTGTAATGGAATGGCACATTCAAAATGCCATCTGTCGCCGATTATCCTGCTCTTCGTCTCTACAGCGCCAAGCCAATTTTCGCCGCCGCTGCCGCTGGCTAGTTTTTGGGTATACATGGCGCCTTTGGGGTTGATGATTGCCTGATAGATGAACCTGTGTTCTTTGGGAGCGTCTGGAATAGGGTCAAAAAGAAGTTCTATGTTATCGTCAAAATACGCCCTGGTGTTAGCGTCTTTAACGGGAGTCGTTTTGGCAAGCAGTTTGCCGCCGGGGGCAGTTTCGCTTATCATCGCAATATAAAGGTTATGATTATCGCAGCCGATCCAGAAGCTCGCCTTGCCTCCGGTCAGGGTCCCCGAGCCGTGTCCGCACAAACCTTCCATTCTCGCGGCGTCAACCCATTCAGATTCCTTGATTTCGCCGTCTATGCAAGGTGCCGTCTTCATAAAGGGAAGTCTTAATACTGGAAGTTTAAAGATTTCTTCCGCCTGCATCATGAAAGGAGCAATGCTCAGAAGTACAGATGCCAATCCGGTAAACAGTCTTTTCATTTTCTTTCTTCTTTTTTAAGTTTTCATTATTGATATAAATACAGTTTGATGTTTAAGGAGTCCGATATACTCACTCGCGGGAGCAAGATGGCCTGCGGAACCGATTCGACGTGTCCATCCAAGTAGAGGATATTACAACTTCCCGAGTGGCAAGGATTGAAAAATGCGCCACCTAGCGGCCAAAGTCCACCATCTGTACAGAATCTTCCGCCGTTAGGATTTCCCGGGTTGTAGACCCCCTTGTAGTCCACATTGTCTCCGGCATATATCAGAGCAGATGGAGTTTTGACTTGAGTCAAACTGGTACGATGAATATTGTGATCGCAGTCAGGTCGGAAGAAGAAGTCGCCATTGATGCCGATAGTTTGATAATAGGTCATATCACTTGTCCAGACAGATGAATATGGGTTACTGGCCTTAAGATTTTTCAAATCAGTCATTGGCGCTGGGCATAACGGACAGATCCAGAGAAGCGCGTTGCCGCTGGTATATTCCGCAAGTACCTGCATCCACTGGCCCCGTTGTACTTGGATGCCGGTACTGGTAGAGGCCGACCAGGCGGCAAAACGGTTATAGTCTCCGATGTACATGCAATGGGCCGTCCCGATTGACTTCATATTGTTTGTGCAGGATATTTTCTTGGCCGTATCGCGGGCTTTGTTCAGCGCCGGCAGCAGCATAGCTGCCAAAATTGCGATGATAGCGATCACAATAAGGAGTTCTACGAGTGTGAAAATGCTTTTTAGTCGTTTCATGATCTTCTTCCCCTTGGTTCATAGTTTTAGTTTGATAAAGTCTAATTCATCTCTTGCATTAGTAAATCATTTAGTTTAACTATAATTGCGTTGTATTAATTAGATTATAATGCAATCATTTAAAAAAATCAATATAAATCATGATTTAATTAATAATTTAATTGAATCATTCACTATTTGACTGTATACTATAAAAGTAAAGACAATATAAAGGGCATAAAAATGGGTAAAACTGAAATTATTATTAAATGGTTAAATGCGGAAATTTCCGCGGGGCGGTTGCGCCCCGGCGACCGGGTGCCTTCCGAATATGAACTTGCCGAAAAGCTGGGTGTCAATAAAACAACAGCCAATAAGGCGGTGGCAACATTAGTTACCAGCGGAATATTGACACGGGGGCGGCGCGGTTCCGGAACATTTGTAAAAACAAATGCTCCCGCATTTCGCGGCCAAATCATGTTCGTTACCTCGATAGCACATCCCAATTATGCCAAAATAGTCTATGGAGCGCAATCAGCAGCGCTGTCCAGAGGCTACTTGACGATACTGGCGTCACCAATGCCGGAAGAAGTAAATGAATTTATCGGTAAAATCGCCTCATCAGGCGTCCAGGGAATTCTAACCGGATGTTATGGCCTCTTACGGGAACCTGATGGGATCCCGCTTATTCATCTTGACCGTAACTTTGCCGAAAATATTCGTCCCCGGTATCTCATTAACCCGGATGGCGCCGCAGGGGCACGGATGGCTGTTGAAGAATTTTTGCGGCTTGGACACCGTAATTTAGTTATGTTAAGCTATCAATATCAGTCATCGCGGATTGATGGATTTATCGCAGCGCTCCGGGACGCGGGTATTCCGGAACCGGACAAGCGCGTTTGGATTTGCCACAGTGGACGCGAAATCGCTACAAGATTAATACAGGAAATGCTAACCCAGGTTCCTGGATTGACAGGGATTGTTACTGGTTCCGATGATATTGCTTTCCAATTGATTCCCGCTTTAAAAGCAAAAGGCATTGCCGTTCCGGAAAATCTTTCCGTCAGCGGCTTTGGAAATGTCTCTCAAATTTGCACTCTCTTTGATTTGACCAGCATTGACCAGCACTGTTTCGAGATGGGAGCATTTGCGGCAAATCGCCTGATCGACATTATCGAGAAGAAATATATGAAAGAATCTTTTAATGAACTGCTTCCCTGTGACTTGGTCCGTCGTCATTCAATCCGTCAGTTAAATAACGTTGGACAAGCAAATCTCTGAAAGGCAGAGGGCCGAAGAAGGCCCCTTTATCCGGTCTGATTATTTACTTATCACCACGATTCAGTATTCTTTAAATCCGGGGATGATAAAGGAAACTTCATTGTTGGCGGTGTATGGTAAAAGAACTCATCGAAAATGCCGATCAAAGGCGGGAGCTTATAAAAATGTGTAATTCATTCATCCACAATTACTAAAGAATACATACTTCAAATAAGTATGTTTAGAAGGAATTTGATAAATAAATACTTCCTTATAATAACATCTTCCGTTACGGGCGTATTTCCGGTAGGGTAGACTTTGACTTGCAAAATCATGGCAATGGCTCCAAATTTTTATTAACCAAAATAAAAAAGGATCCATGCCATGATCACTAATACAGTAATGCGTAATGTTCAATTTGAAAA